>CALDSE010000013.1 GCA_937911175.1 uncultured Sediminibacterium sp. | reverse complement strand
TTAATCAATTATTCAGATAGAACTATATTGTTCTGTTACTAAAACCCTAATTTTAGTATATGAGAAGGGGCGTTTTTATCGTTTTTTTGGGTTTTATGTTTTCTCCTTACTTTTTAGGGGCTCAAAATGCTGCATTTAATACTGGTAAATGGGCTAAAATAGCTATCGCCAAACAAGGCATTTATCAAATTACAGGTGCTCAGTTAAAGACTTTAGGCTTTCCTTTGCCCATTGCTTCCACACAACTACAATTATTTAATTATAATCTTAGTCAGCTCACGGAAAAAGTGACGGCTACTGTCTCAACAGCTTTAACAGAAAATACCATTCAGGTTTTTGACGGAGGTGATAATCAAATTGATGAAAAAGATTATGTTTTATTTTATGCCGAAGGAGCAGTTGGGTGGAGACAAGATGCATCAACATTTATACCCACTCATTATAAAAATACAAGCAACGATTCTGTATTTTATTTTATAAGCATTGGATCCAATGGAAAAAGAATGAGCACAATGGATAAGCTCAATTCACCTGCTCAAGTAGCGGATCAATATGACGAAAGATGGTTAATAGAAGTAGACAGTATTTCAATTTTAAATAGTGGAAAATTATTGCTAGGACCTGCTATGGGACAGGGTTTGGGTAAGCAAGCAAAATTATCTTATCCTATTAATATGAATGGTTTAGTGCTTTCTAGTCCTATAAAAATAATTAGTAGGTATGCGGCCACCACTTATCAAAACCCTGCTAATTTTAATTTTAGTATTAATGATAATGCCATTAAAACTACAGCGGTGGCCCCTATAAGTGGATTGTTATATGATGAGTCTGCTAATATTAGTTTGGATAGTTTTACTTATACTTTAAATGCGACAACAAATTTAACTAGTCCCGCTTCTGTGAATATTAGTTTTCAAGCAGATAATGCAGCGGCTGCTGGTTGGATAGACTATATAGAATTATCCGCTAAAAGAAAATTGGGTTTTTGGGGTGCTAATAGTTTTGGATTTAGAAATCTAGCAACTACTGTAAAAGGAAATGTACTGCAATATCAAATTCAAAATGGAGATGCTAGCACGGAGGTATGGGAGGTGACAAATCCAATATCCCCTAGAAAAATTTCTACAGATATTTCCACTAATGGCTTAATAAGTTTTGTACATCAAGCCGATACCCTGCATGAATTTTTTGCAGTTAAGCAGCAAGGCTATGAAGTTCCCAGTTTATTAGGGCCATTGAATAACCAAAACTTGGCGGGTATGAATGTGCCAGACTATTTAATTATTTCAGCCCCTAATTATTTGAATGCCGCCAAAAAATTACAAAATTATCATGCTACAGTTAATGGTTTGAAAACAGAGCTTGTAAATGTGAACGAAATATTCAATGAGTTTTCGGGAGGCCAACCCAGCCCCATTGGCATTCGAAATTTTGTAAAATATTTATTGAATAAAGCAGTCACGAATAAAGTAAAGGCTCCTCGTTATTTATTATTATTTGGCATTGCCAATTTTAATAGTAGAAATTATAATAGCGCTTCGCAAATTCCCGTGTTTGAGTCTGCGGCATCAACGGGTGTGCTTACCAGTTATCCATCCGATGATTTTTATAGTATCCAAGCCGATAATGATGATATTAATAATTTTACGCAAATAAAAAAATTGGCCATAGCTACTGGAAGACTACCTGTAAGAAATACTGCAGAGGCCGATACAGTGGTTGAAAAAATAATTAATTATCAAAGAAATTTAAATGGAGGGGCGTGGAAAAATAAAATTACTTGGGTGGCGGACGATGGCGATTATAATTTGCATTTAGAAGATGCAGAAGCTATTTCAACTCATTTGCAACAAAAAAATGTAAGCTGGAATCAAAAGAAAATTTATTTAGACCTTTATGCGGCTACTAAAAATATTGCAGGCAATACTTATCCATTAGTGAATAGTGAAATTGTACAAACTGTTAATGAGGGTACTTTAATTTTAAATTATACAGGGCATGGCAACTTTGCAAGATTAGCAGAAGAAGCAGTCATAAGTCAAACAGATGTTTTGCAATGGAATAATGCTACTAAATTACCATTGATGATTACGGCTTCTTGTGATTTTGCGCCTTATGATCAGCCTCAGTTAAGCCCTTTTGGATTCGACGCTTTAATGAAAAATAGCAAAGGAGTGATTGGGCTAGTAGCCGCTAGCAGACTAGTTTTCGCCTATAGTAATAAACAAATCAACGATCATTTTATACAACAATTATTGGTGCCTGATTCCTTAGGCAATTTTTTAACAATAGGAGAGGCATTGCAAAGAGCAAAAATGCAAGCATGGTCGGCAGATGAAGATCGAATGAATGCTTTTAAGTTTAGTTTATTGGGAGACCCTGCTATGCGTTTATCGCTGCCTAAATATGAAATAGGAATTATAAGTTTGAATCAAAAAACTTTTACAGGAAAAGATACCATACTAGCAGGTAATAAATACACGCTCAAAGGGGCTGTCAATAATAAGGGGGTCTTGCAAAATAATTTTAATGGACTACTTGATTTTGTTTTATATGATGCTATCACCAATAAAAAAACTTTGGCGAATGCAGGTACAAGTAGGGTGACCACGGTAGCCATGCAAGAAAATATTTTATTTAAAGGAAAGGTAACGGTAACAAAGGGAAATTTTACAGTAGATTTTTTATTACCTAAAGAAGTAAGCTTGCAAAAGAATTTAAAAATACAAATGACTGCTTATAATGAACTATCGGATGCAATAGGTGTGTATGATCGTTTAATAGCGCTTGATGCGGGTGGTGTTTTAATGAACGATAATCAAGGCCCTGATTTAAAAATATTTTTAAATGATAGTAATTTTATAAATGGTGGATGGGCCGCTGCAAGGTCCAATTTAATTTTACAATTAAAAGATAGCGCAGGTATTCAAACTTCTGGCAATGCATTAGGGCATGATATGGTATTAGTCATTGATAATGATTATAAAAATACCATTGTACTTAATAACTATTTTCTATCCGATTTGGATACTTATCAAAAAGGTAATTTAATGTATGCCTTACCTCTTTTAGCAGAAGGCGCGCATTCAATTATGATTAAAGTTTGGGACCTATTAGGCAATTCCACCACCAAAACATTGAATTTCGTAGTTCCTGCCACTGAAATAGTAAGTTTAAAAAATTTATATAATTACCCCAATCCATTTCAAAACTTTACTCAATTTAGTTTTGAGCATAATAAAGTAGGTAGTAGCCTAGAAATATTTCTAAGCATATACGATGGTAGGGGGAATTTACTATTCACTAAGCCATTGAATGGAACCTATAAAGCCAATAGAGTGGTGGCTAACTGGGATGGAGCTGGTATTGGATCTGCCCAAATTCAAGCCGGTATTTATTATTATAGATTAAGTATTAATGATGGTACTGGAACTAAATTTTTAACCAGTAAGCTTGTAAAATTTTAAAGATTCCACTCAATGTATTTTGTATCTTTACACTTCAATAATAGCAATTCTGAAATCTTATGACCAGTACTCGATATAGTCGCCTTTTTTTATTTATGGTTATGTCTTTTATGAGTCAATGGGTCATGGCGCAAGTCAATCCCATTAGAATTCAAAGTACAGCTGTTCCTTTTATGTTAATTTCTCCCGATGCACGTTCTGGCGGTATGGGAAATTTATCTTTAGCGATGTCACCTGAAGCCAATGACCTTTTTGGCAATACGGCTAAGCTTCCTTACTTAAATGAAGGCAGAAGTTTTTTAATTAACTATACACCTTGGTTAAAAGATTTAGGATTAAACGATGTGTATTTGGCCAGTGCAGGATTTTATAAAAAATTAGATGATAAGAGTAGTATCAATAGCTCTCTTCGTTTTTTTAGTTTAGGTAATATCGATTTTTCAGATGAAAATGGAAATATAAATTTACCCTCTCAAAGGCCCTCTGAATTTAGTTACGATTTTGGCTATAGTACTTTATTAACCGATAAGTTTAGTATGGGTGTAACCTTGCGTTATATTCATTCTAGATTGGTTTCAGGATCTTATGGGGGATTGGGCGTAAATTATCGAGCAGGTAATACCTTATCGGGAGATATCAGTTTATTTTATAAACAAAACGAAGACATGCAGGGCTTTCATGCAGGCTTATTACTATCTAATTTAGGTGGTAAAATCAGTTACTCCAATGAAACAAAGAACAAGTATTTTATTCCCGCCAATTTAGGTTTGGGTATCGGGTATTTAAATAAAATGGATGCAGATAACTCTATTGAATTTGGTGTAGATATTAATAGAATTATGGTCCCAGCTAATCCGGACAATTCTAATGCGGAGTCGGTGAATCAGTACTTTTCACAATCGGTGGTTTCAAGTTGGTTCAATTCATTTAATAATAAATATGGAATGCCCATTGGAGAATCTTTAAAAGCCTCCATGGGTATAGAATATAACTACACCAATCGTTTTTTTATAAGAGGGGGTTACTTTATTGATAATAATAAGAACTTAGGTAGTATGCAATATGTCACCCTAGGAACTAGCTTTCAATATCAACAGTCTAAATTTAACATTTCTTATTTAGTGCCTGCTGGAGGCGGTATTACAAGAAATCCTTTATCTAATACACTTAGGTTTGGTAGTATTTTCTACTTCTAATTGCCTATTTTTGTTGATATGTCAACAACGGTTCAAATAGTCAACAAAAGCCATCATCCTTTACCGGAATATGCCACTACTGGTTCATCAGGAATGGATATTAGAGCCTTTTTGACTATCCCAATAACTATGGCCCCCATGGAAAGAGTTTTAATTCCTACGGGATTGTTTTTAGCCCTACCTGAAAATTGGGAAGCGCAAATTCGACCTAGAAGTGGACTAGCTATTAAACAAGGACTTACTTGTTTAAATACACCCGGCACCATTGATGCAGATTATAGAGGCGAATTAAAAGTAATACTCATTAATTTATCTAATGAGCCACAGCTTATAACAGATGGAGATAGAATTGCGCAAATGGTTTTTCAAAAAGTGGAGAAAGTAATTTTAGAAAAAGTAGAAAGCTTAGAAGCTACTGAAAGAGGAGCTGGGGGCTTTGGCCATACGGGCAAAAAATAATAAGTCAATGAAAAAAGGTTTATATATACTTGGTTTTGTTTTGTTTTTGGCTTCTTGCTCTACTTATAAAAAAGTGCAAGTGATAAAAGATGCCCTTTCAAAAGCCGATTCCACCAATGCGGCACTTATTGCTAAAAAACCTAAAGTAGATTCCGCCGCTATTATCAAAGGCATCTTGAATAAAATTGAGCTAGCTAAAATTGATTTTACCACCATGAATGCTAAGTTTAAAGTAGACTATGAAACTTTAAAAAATGCAGATAATTATATTGTCAATGTAAGTATTCAAAAAAATAAAGCTATTTATTTAACGGTGAGAGGCGCCATGGGTGTGATTGGATTAAAGGCGCTTATAAATAAGGATAGCGTGGTTTTAATTTATCCTTTAAGTAAGAAAGTAGAACGTAAACCATTAAGCTACTTGCAAGAAGTTTTAAAAATACCTTTTACTTATGCTACTGTGGAAGATTTAGTAATAGGCAATCCTATTTTTATGAATAATACCAATATTGTTTCTTATAAAAACAATAATGGAAAATTACAGGTGGGTTTGATAGGCAGTTTGTTTAAAAATCTTATTATTTTAAATGAGGACAATACTAAAATTTTACATTTAAAATTAGATGATGTAGATGTTAACCAACACCGCACTTGCGATATCTCTTACAGCGACCATACAATCTATGGTAAGTTTCAATTTCCTCAGTACCGCGATATTTCAATTGCGGCTAACAATAAGTTAGAGATTCATATGGAAGTGAAAGAATTTGCTTTTGATGAACCATTAAAATATACTTTTGCAATACCTAAATTGGGTAAACGCAAATAATTTATCGATTTAATAAAGGACAATATGATTAAAAGGGCTTTATTTATTTTATTTTCAACAGTGGTGCTTTCTATGCAAGCTTCAGCGCAAGCCAGTGACTCTAGAGAAGACTTGCAAAAACAAGAGCAAACATTAAGAAAAGAATTAGAGGAGCTAAATCAGTTATTGGAAAAAACTAAAAAGAATAAAAAAAATTCATTAGGTCAATTAGAGGCTATTAGAAGTAAAATATCGAAAAGAAAATCGCTCATCAATGGTATTGCGAAGCAAGTAAAAATTTTAGATGACGCTATTTATAATAATCAATTAGATGTTCAAAGATTAAATAAGGATTTAGATACTTTAAAATCTAGGTATCAGAAAAGCATTGTATTTGCCTATAAGAGTAGAAGTGGCTATGAGTATTTAAATTTTTTATTTTCGGCAGGTAGTTTTAACGATGCTATAAAAAGAATTACTTATTTAAAAAGCTATAGACAAAATAGAGAGGCGCAAGCGAGTGCCATAGATTTATCGCAAACCGATTTGAACGCTAAAATAAATATATTAGGTGCCAATAAAAAAGATAGGTTGAAGACATTGGTCGTGCAGAACGAGCAATTAAAAGTACTAGTGGTAGACCAAAAAGAGCAGGACAAAATTGTCAAGCAATTAAAGAGTAAGGAACAAGAGATTACTGCACAAGTGCGTCAGAAGGAAGCACAAAGAAAGAAAATGCAGTCCGCTTTATTAACTATTATTAGAAGAGAAACACTAGAAGCCGAACGTAAAGAAAAAGAAAGAATAGCTAAATTAAAGTCGTCCAATGATGCAGGAAAAACACCTGTAAAAAATAATGGGGATGCAATAGCATCTACCAAAACAAGTTCAAAAAATTCAAAAGTGGGTAATGTAGAAGGGGGATTGACAAGCACCACAGATAACCGACCTTATTCAGCCTTGGAAACTACTGAAGAGGGAAGAGAAGCTTCTATCTTATTTGAAAACAATAGAGGGAACCTGCCTTGGCCCGTAGATAGAGGTAATGTATATATACATTTTGGAGTGGAGAATATTCCAGGCACCAAATTGAATCGCAAAAGTGATGGTATTGAATTAGCCCTGCCTAAAGGAAGTTCTGTGAAAAGTGTAGCCAACGGAGTAGTTAAGTATACAGGAGATATTAATGGCGATTTAACAGTCTTTATTCAACATGGAAAATACTTTTCTACCTATACTCATTTGAGTAGCATCAATGTAAGTAAAGACCAAGAAGTAAGAGCAGGCACTACACTAGGTAAGTCGGGTATTAATTTAGACGGAGAGGGTGCACTTCTATTTATGATCAACAATGAAAAAGGAGTTTTCTTTGATCCGGAGAGCTGGTTAAAGAATAGAAGATAAATTCAAGTTACTTTTTCTGCATTTCTTTTTTTATATTACAATCCATTAACCGATTGTTATGTCAAAATATATCTTATCCTTTGATCAGGGCACTACCAGTAGTCGTGCTATTTTATTTGATCACCAAGGTCAAATTCACGCCACTTCTCAAAAAGAATTTCAACAAATTTTTCCAAAGCCAGGATGGGTGGAACATGATCCTTTAGAAATTTGGAGTACACAAATGGGTGTCGCTACTGAAGCCATTAGTATGAAAGGCTTATCGGTGAATGATGTGGCAGCCATTGGCATCACCAATCAAAGAGAAACGACAGTGGTTTGGAATAAAACCACAGGTCAACCTATTTATAATGCCATTGTTTGGCAGGACAGACGTACAGCCGATTTTTGCGATAACTTAAAAAAACAAGGCCATGCCAAAATGGTCCAAGAAAAAACAGGCTTGGTCATTGATTCTTATTTTTCAGGCACAAAAATTAATTGGATTTTAGATAACGTAGCAGGTGCGCGTGATTTAGCCAATAAGGGCGAACTTATTTTTGGTACCATTGATACTTGGTTGGTTTGGAAATTAACCAATGGGAAAGTACATGTAACCGATGTGACCAATGCTTCTCGCACCATGCTATTTAATATTCACACACTGCAGTGGGATACTGAATTATTGAAATTATTAAATGTGCCAATATCTATGTTGCCTGAAGTAAAAAGCAGCAGTGAAGTATATGGACATACCACTCAGTTATTTGCACACCATGAAATTCCTATTGCAGGTATTGCAGGAGATCAACAATCGGCATTGTTTGGACAAATGTGTACCGAACCAGGTATGGTTAAAAATACCTATGGTACAGGATGTTTTATGTTAATGCATACGGGTGAAAAAGCGGTGAGTTCAAAAAATAATTTATTAACCACTATTGCTTTACAAATTAATGGACACACTTACTATGCATTAGAAGGAAGTGTATTTATTGGAGGTGCTGTAGTGCAGTGGTTAAGAGACGGACTACATTTAATTAGAAATTCTTCCGAAGTAGAAGCGCTAGCAAAACAAGTGGAAGAAACAGACGGCGTGTATCTAGTGCCTGCCTTTGCAGGATTAGGGGCGCCTTATTGGAATCAACATGCAAGAGGAACCATTGTGGGAATTACGCGAGGTACTACATCGGCTCATATTGCACGCGCTGCACTTGAAAGTATTGCTTTTCAAAGTTATGATTTATTAAAAGCGATGGAAGCAGATGCTGGTATTCCTATTGCAGAATTAAGAGTAGACGGCGGTGCTACGCATAATAATTTACTCATGCAATTTCAATCAGATATAGTGAACACAAAAGTAACCAGGCCTACCATGGTTGAAACGACTGCACTTGGCGCTGCTTATTTAGCAGGTTTAGCCGTTGGCTTTTGGAAAGACATTGAAGAACTAAGATCGAAATGGCAAATTGATCAAACCTTTCTTCCTAGCGCCACAGCAGAAAAAAGAAAAGACTGGATTCAAGGCTGGGAGCGTGCTATTAAGGCTACCAATAATTGGTAATCAAAACTTATTTTCATTTTATAAATTTTAATAAATTTTTTGTTTAACTTAATCTCTCCTATCAATCAAATAAAAATATATGACACCTTTTACCGCTGAACTATTGGGCACTGCACTTGTCATCACCATTGGAAATGGAGTAGTCGCTAACAACTTATTAAAAAATTCAAAAGGCAATGATGGTGGACTTATTACCATTGTACTGGGATGGGTGATTGCAGTATTTGTAGGAGTTTACGCTACTACTAGTATCAGTGGGGGTCATTTAAATCCGGCGGTCACTATTGCGCTGGCAAGTGCCGGTAAGTTTGAATGGGCCTTGGTGCCTTCTTATATTTTAGCTCAAATGCTAGGGGCTATGTTAGGTGCATTAATTGTTTGGATGGTCTATAAAGACCACTTTAATGAGACCCAGGATGCGGGAGCGCAATTAGCTGTTTTTTCTACTGGCCCCGCTATTCGTAATATTCCTCAAAATTTTATTGTAGAAACCTTGGCTACCATGGTTTTTTTATTGGGTATATTTTTACTGAAGCCAGCCGACTCCGATTTGGGCGCCTTATCTGCCTTGCCCGTAGCCTTATTAGTAGGAGGTATTGGCTTTGGACTGGGTGGTCCCACAGGTTGGGCGGTGAATCCGGCCAGGGATTTAGGGCCTAGAATCATGCATTTTATACTTCCTATTAAGGGAAAAGGCAGCAGTGATTGGGGCTATGCGGCGGTGCCGGTATTGGGGCCCATTGTGGGGGGAATTTTAGCTGCGATTATCTACGTACAATTTTTGCAATAAACCACCAATACCTTACCTTTGCAGCCGAAATAGTATATTATGACAACAAATGGTAAAATCAAACAAATTATTGGTGCTGTTGTAGACGTTCAATTCCCAAATCAGCAATCACTTCCTGAAATTTATAATGCGCTTACAATTGTAAGACCAGGTGGTGAAAAATTAATTCTTGAAGTGCAACAACACTTAGGAGAAGATAGTGTACGTGCTATTGCGATGGACGGTACAGAAGGTTTGGTAAGAGGAATGGAAGTAATAGATAGTGGTAAACCCATTTCAATGCCAATAGGCGATGATATTTATGGTCGTTTATTTAATGTAACAGGTGATGCTATCGATGGCCTACCTCAATTAGATAAATCAAATGGTCGTCCTATTCACGCAACGCCTCCAAAGTTTGAAGACTTAAGTACTGCAACAGAAGTGTTGTTTACGGGTATTAAAGTAATTGATCTTATTGAACCTTATGCAAAGGGCGGTAAGATTGGATTATTTGGTGGTGCGGGTGTAGGTAAAACAGTATTGATTCAAGAGTTAATTAATAATATCGCAAAAGGACACGGTGGTTTATCAGTTTTTGCGGGAGTGGGAGAAAGAACACGTGAAGGAAATGATTTATTACGTGAGATGATTGAAGCGGGTATCATGAAATATGGTGACGATTTCAAACATAGCATGGAAGAAGGTGGATGGGATTTAAGCAAAGTGAATATGAAAGGATTAAAAGAGTCAAAAGCGACCTTCGTATTCGGACAAATGAACGAACCTCCAGGAGCACGTGCGCGTGTGGCTTTGAGTGGTTTGACTATTGCAGAATATTTCCGTGATGGAGATGGTACAGGAAAAGGAAAAGACATTTTATTTTTCGTAGATAATATCTTCCGTTTTACACAAGCAGGTTCTGAGGTATCGGCTTTATTAGGTCGTATGCCATCAGCAGTGGGTTACCAACCAACTTTAGCAACAGAGATGGGACTTATGCAAGAGCGTATTACTTCTACTAAGAGTGGCTCTATCACTTCAGTACAAGCGGTATATGTTCCTGCGGATGACTTAACCGATCCAGCACCGGCAACAACATTTGCGCACTTAGATGCGACAACTGTACTTTCTCGTAAAATTGCCGATTTAGGTATTTATCCTGCGGTAGATCCTTTGGATTCTACTTCAAGAATTTTAACACCTGCAATCGTAGGTGCTGCGCATTATGAAACAGCGCAAAAAGTAAAAATGATTTTACAACGTTATAAAGAGCTACAAGATATTATCGCCATTCTTGGTATGGATGAATTAAGTGATGAAGATAAATTAATTGTATCTCGTGCGCGTCGTGTTCAACGTTTCTTATCTCAACCTTTCCACGTAGCTGAGCAGTTCACAGGTTTAAAAGGTGTATTTGTTTCTATTGAAGATACTATTCGCGGATTCAATGCCATCATGGATGGTGAAGTAGATACTTATCCAGAAGCAGCCTTTAACTTAGTGGGTACTTTAGAAGATGCGGTGGAGAAAGGAAAGAAAATGATGGCACAAGCCTAATTACTTTAAACGATTACTTTAAAAGATTATTTTAAACTGTACGCATGTTATTAGAAATTTTGACTCCCGAGAAAAAGCTTTATAGCGGAGAAGTACAAGGCGTTCAATTGCCTGGTATTGATGGGTTATTTGAAGTATTAGATAAACATGCCCCCTTGGTAAGTGCTTTAGGAGTAGGACAAGTGAAGGTCTTGAAAAAAGGAGAAGCTTCAGAAACCTATGCTATTCAAGGCGGTTTTGTAGAGGTGATTAATAATCAAGCTACCGTTTTAGTAGAAGGCGTTTTATAAAAAGAGTTAATAGCGTCCTAATTTTTTTGGATGTTTTTAAATAGTTGTCCCGGTTGCCCATGGTAGCCGGGATTTTTTTTATATTCACATAGCCTTAGGGGCGGTACCGAACTTGAACTTATGAAAAAAACTTTTCCTGTCATTTTTGTTTTAATAGCACTGTCTATTTTGGGTATTCTATTTATTCAAATATCTTGGTTGCAGGGCCTGATGTTTTTACAAAAAAATCAGTTATCAGATAAACTTAATCAAGCAGGTGTATTAGTATCGAATGATGTAAGTAAAAAAATGAATAGTGGTTTGTCATTTCGTTTGCCTAAAAAGAGTTTGGGATTAAATGACGATTATCATTTACACAACTTTGAAGAAACCACCATTTCCGACATATACAACTATAAGGAAATGCAAAAAAAGATACAATTAGCTTTAGAAAAGTATGGATTAAGTGACTTGCCTTTTGAATTTGCTATTGCCGATAAAAAAGGTAATATCGAAATGAAGAGTAAGAAATTTGAAGATGTTTTTTCAGATGAAATGAATACGCTTCAAGCAAGAATTACGGTAATACCTGCTGATATTATGGAACCTACGGGCCCCTTTGAAACCATTATTATTGTAGCGCCCAATATTCGCTATTATTTATTACGCTCTTTATTATGGGTAATTGTAGGGGTGGTGCTATTTATTATTGTGGTGCTAGCTGCTTTCTTTATTACCATTCGATCACTTATGACACAGCGAAAATTAGTGGAAATAAAAAAAGACTTTATTAATAATATGACCCATGAGCTCAAAACGCCACTAGCTACTATCTCTTTGGCGGTAGATGCTTTGAAGAGTACTAAGGTAAATACCGATCCTAAGTCGGTAGATTATTTCAGTAGTATAATTAAGGAAGAAAATATAAGAATGAATAAGCATGTAGAAACTATTTTGCAAGCAGCTCAATTGGATCAAAAGGAAAATGAACTGAATAAGCAAGAAGTAGATTTACATGATTTAATAATGGGGGTGGTAGATAGTTTCAAATTACAATTAGAAGGCAAGCCCTCTAATGTACAAACTATTTTAGAGGCCAATCCTTCCATCATTAAGGTAGATGAAGAACATTTACTGCATGTACTCTCTAATTTAATTGACAATGCCATTAAGTATTCCAAAAATGACATAGATATTACCATACAAACAAAGACCTTGCATAATAAAACCTGTATTCGTATTATTGACAAAGGCATTGGAATGGATGCCAATGCAAGAAAACATATTTTCGAAAAATTTTACAGAGCGCACTCTGGTAATGTGCATGATGTAAAAGGATATGGTTTAGGAATGAGTTATGTGAAATGGGTTATAGATACACATAAAGGTCAAATTACAGTGCATAGCGAAATAGGTGTAGGCACGTCTATTGAAATTATACTTCCTAATTAATAGATTAATCTTATTCGTTAATCGTAAAAAAGCAACCATCTCCGTAACTTAAAAAGCGGTATTGGTTATCAATAGCATGTTGGTATATGCTTTTCCATTCATCTCCAGTAATAGCTGCAATAATTAAAAGTAAGGTCGATTTTGGTTGGTGAAAATTAGTCACCAAGCCATTTGCAATTTTAAAGGTATATCCAGGTACAATCATTAATTGAGTACTTGTAATAAGCTGGTTCATTTGATGCGATTGCATCCAAGTTAATAATGTACTTAATGCATTTTTCACAGTTATACTGTTATTGTTATCAATGGTAGTATCATCTTTGGTATTATTGGAAGTACCACTATTAGATTCATTTTCAGAGGTAGGGTTAGACGCATAGGCATCCCACTGCATTAAGTGTAGGTCCTTATTTTCTTGTAGCTTTTCGTTATTTATTAATTTTACACCTAACCAATACAAACTTTCTATTGTTCGCAAGGTAGTAGTGCCTACTGCAATCACTGGCGTATAATTGGAAGGGTTTAATTCTTTTTGGTTTGCAATTTCTATTAAATGAGTTAGGGTAGCCGTGGTAATTTCAAAAACCTCTGCATGCATTTCATGGTCTGTAATATGCACTGTTTTAACAGGCATAAATGTACCGGCACCCACATGTAAACTAATAAAATCAGTGCTACAATTTTTTTGGGCAAGCGATTCAAATATAGTAGCATTAAAATGAAGGCCTGCTGTCGGTGCTGCTACTGAACCTTCTTGCTTTGCATAAGTTGTTTGGTATCTATCTTTATCCTCTTCGGTGGTAGCGCGTTGAATATAGGGAGGTAGGGGAATACTTCCTATATGCTCAATAATTTCAGAGAAGCTTATGGTCTCATTGTCCCAAGAAAATTCAATTAAAAACTTACCGTCAATTGATTTTATTTTTTTAGCACGCACTTTAATAGTGATACTGTTATTCGTGTTCTTGGTTGGTTTATTTTCAACTTTATTTCCTCCTGTATTTTCTCCGTTATTTGATGGCGTAATAAGTTCAAATTCTTTTTCTAAATAATCTTCTTTCCATTTTTTAGCACCACCTACTAAACATATCCATTCTACTTTTTGACTAGCCTGCATAGCCATAGAGATAGGTTGATAATTATTGCTAGGTTCTAAACAGAAAATTTCAATCGTAGAATTATTTGCTTTTTGAAAATGAATTCTTGCAGCAATTACTTTACTATTATTAAAATACAGCGCCGCCTTTTCAGGGATGAACTTGGCAATATGATTATAAGTACTTTCTGCAATGATCTCTTTGTTCCATACTAAAAGCTTGCTATCAGATCTATTGCTTGCAGGCGTATAGGCAATACTTTGGTCTGGTAAATGATAGTCAAAATCCTCAATGGGGAGCTTAATAGAAGGCTTCATGGCCCAAAGGTACATATTGCCTTGATTTTCACTTGAATTCACCCCTTTTTCACATAAAAAATAGGGTTTTCCACAGGTTTGCACATTCCTAAATCTTGAATTCTGTCAAAACTGTTCTGAAACGCCCTACTGCGTTGATTTTCAGCTTGGTTTATTTCTTGTGGAAAACTAGAACCCCTATTTTAGCCTTTGAAAGTGGGAAATTGTGTTAATTTGTGTGAACAAGTGGTAAAAATCACTCTAATTATTAACAATGACAGGCTTTCACGGAGAATATCAATCAACTATCGACGCAAAAGGGCGTTTCCATTTACCTGGCAGTCTTAAAAAACAGCTAGTTGAAGGGGAGAATCGCTTTATTGTAAGTAGAGGCTTTGAGAAGTGCTTGACACTTTATCCGTTGAAAAGCTGGCAGAGTATATTAGATCGAATTAGCCAGTTGAACGATTTCGATCCAAAAGTACGTCAGTTCAGACGTCAATTTCTTGGAGGAGCCACCGAAGTAGAATTGGATGCAGCAGGAAGAATTTTATTGCCACCCACTTTGCGTGAATTTGCTTTACCAGGTAAAGAGATTGTTTTAGCAGCTGCTTTAGATCGTTTTGAAATTTGGGATGCAAGTAAGTACAAACAGCTCTTTGAGGATTTCTCTGCAGATGCATTTAGTAATTTGGCGCAGGAAGTAATGGCAGGAATTAAAAATCAAGATTAAGTAAAACAGATGCAAAATCAAACCATTGATTCCAACGCATCTAAAGCTTTTGCTTCTTCTTATCATATTCCAGTATTATTTCAAGAATGCTTGTCTCATCTAAACATAAAACCGAATGGTGTTTATGTAGATGCCACATTTGGTGGTGGGGGTCATAGTAAGGGTATCTTATCTATGCTTGGCCCTGAAGGACGACTTATTGCCTTTGATCAAGATGCCGATGCGCAACAAAATTTACCAAAAGACAATCGTCTTGTTTTTATTCCAGAAAATTTCAAGTATCTACAACGTTTTCTGCGTTTAAACAAAATCGATCAAGTAGATGGTATACTTGCCGACTTAGGTGTAAGTAGTCATCAGTTTGATGAAGGTACAAGAGGCTTTTCAACCAGACACGATGGCCCTTTTGATATGCGCATGGATCAACGTCAAAGCCAAACAGCTGCTCAAATTATTGACACTTATGCAGAAGCAGCATTACATAAAATGTTTGAGCAATATGGCGAGGTAACGAACTCTAAAACTTTAGCCAAGCATATTGCCACACAGCGTAAACATGTTAAAATAAATACGGTTCAAGATTTTAAAACATTTATCGCACCTGTAGTCAAAGGAAATCCTAATAAATATTGGGCACAAGTTTTTCAAGCCATAAGAATAGAAGTGAATGAGGAAATGGAAGCCTTAAAAGAATTTTTAAAGCAGCTTCCTTTAGTAGTAAAGCCAGGAGGTCGCGCGGTCATTATCACTTTCCATTCCATCGAAGATCGTTTTGTAAAAAATGCTTTTCGAGTATCGCAAGAAGAAGCTGAAGATGCCCATCCTTTTTTATCCGTAGAAAAGGAAGTTTTTTGGAAGATCATTACAAAAAAACCTGTAGTGGCTTCTGAAAAAGAGATGAAAGAAAACAATCGAAGCAGAAGCGCAAAAATGCGTGCTGCCGAAAGAGTATAATAGTATGTCCGTACCCATTAACCCAGCCCCTAAGAATACCCTTAAAAGTATTCTTAATTATCAGTGGATTGTTATGAACATTAGTTTCTTTTTGTTCCTAGCATTCATCGCTATCCTCTACATAGCGAATGGGCATCTTACCGACAAAACCATTCGTCGAATTAACACTACACAAAGAGAATTAAAAGTACTTCAGTTTGAATACAAGACCATTAAGTCTGAATTAATGCGTCGCAGTCGTGCCATTGAAGTGCAAACTGCTATGGAGCCATATGGTTTAGTCGTTTCTAAAGAAATGCCTATCAGACTTGCTATAGAAAATAAAATTAAAACACCCACCAAAAATTAAGTATGGACGTAAAACGCGACATATTATGGAGGGTATATTTAAGTTTCATACTTATTGTACTAGTATGTATTCTTATTATAGGCAAGGCCTTTTATATTCAACAAGTGCAAGGAAAATACTGGAGAAGCTTAAGCGATAGTTTGCATCAAAGAATTATTGAAATTCCTGCAGCAAGAGGTACTATCTATAGCGAAGATGGCCAAATGCTCAGTACCAATATTCCTCAGTTTGATATTTATATCGATTTTAGAGTTAGTCCTTTGCACGAAAAAAGCGGCCTACTTTTTAGAACCCATATCGATTCATTAAGTTTGAGTTTAGCTGCTTTATTTAAAGATAAGTCGGCAGAAAAGTATAAAGAGGAACTAACGAATGCTTATGAAGCGAGTGTAGGAAATTATGAATTAAGAAAGAAAATCTCTTATAGAGAATACTTACAATTGGTAAAATTCCCCTTATTTAAATTAGGCAGGTATAAGAGTGGAATGATTGCAGAGGAAAAAAATATTCGTTTAAACCCTTATGAAAATATTGGCTATAGAACTATTGGACTTGCTAGAGATGAAAATAAAGTAGGTTTAGAAAAATCTTATGATACTGTTTTAAACGGACGCAACGGCCGTCAACTAGTACGCGCTATTGCAGGCGGTGTAACGGTTCCAGTACAAGAAGGTGAATTTGAAATTGCCCCTGAAATAGGTAAGGATATTGTAAGTACCATTGATGTATTCATACAAGAAGTGACTGAGAAGGCTTTAATGAATATGATGGTAAAAAATGAAGCACAAACAGGGGTGGCCATTGTAATGGAAGTGAAGACAGGAAAAATTAAAGCCATTGCTAATTTAGGAAAAGTGGGTGAAGGTAAATATACAGAAGATTTAAATTATGCTATTACACCTACAGAACCTGGATCTACTTTTAAATTGGTTACTTTATTATCGGCCTTAGAGGATGGTAAAGTGAATTTAAATTCAAGAGTTAATTTAGAAGGCGGTGTTTGGAAAGTGTCTGGTCAAACTGTATATGATTCTGAAAAGCATGGAAAATTCGACGCCTCCATTTTAGAAGCTTTTGAAGAAAGTTCAAATGTGGGCATGGCAAAAATTGCGATGATGCATTATAGTAATAATGTGAATGAGTATTTCAAACATTTAACAAAGTTGAGATTAGATTCAACTTCAGGCCTCGATTTAGTGGGCGAAAGACAACCTAGGCTTGTAAAACCAGGCAGCAGATTATGGGGTCCTACCACACTACCTTGGATGGCCTTTGGTTACAATATCGAAATTACGCCACTACAAACTTTAAACTTATATAATACAATTGCAAATAACGGCATAATGATGCGCCCATATCTTGTTAATTCCATACAAGAAGAAGGTAGAATTATTAAATCAATTTCTCCTAAAGTATACAATGCACAATTATGCAAGCCAACTACTATTAGAGACTTACGCATTGCTTTAGAAGGTGTTTGTATTAACGGAACGGGAAAGACTTTATTTAAAAATAGCCTATATAAAGTTGCAGGTAAAACGGGTACAGCCTTAGTGGCGAATGGCAATAAGGGTTATGGTGAGGGAATATATCAATCTTCTTTTGCGGGTTATTTCCCGGCAGACAACCCACAGTATACAGTTGTTGTCATTATAAAAAACAAGCCACATGCCGCTAGTTTTTATGGAGCTTCTGTAGCAGGTCCTGTATTCAAAGAAATAGCTGACAGATTGTATTCAACTTATATTCAAAACAAATTAGACATCGCACCTGTTTTTTCAGTAAAAGATAGTTCCTTATTTAATTATAGTATTTCAAAAATATCATTGCAAACCATAGCAAAACAATTATCTATTCCTTATCAAGACTCTTCATTGGCTTCTACTAATTGGATACAATTAGAAGGAAAAGGAAAAAATTTGAAAGCAGCTACACAAGTAATTTCAGATACTACCATGCCCAATATGACAGGAATGAAATTGCAAGACGCTTTATGGCTTTGTGAGAAGAAAGGATTACTTGTGAAATGTGTGGGTAAAGGAAAAGTAGTGAAGCAAAGTATTGCGCAAGGAGAAGTTATTATTAAAGGACAACAAATTCAAATTGATTTAAATTAATGAAATCTTTACAATCTATATTATTTGGTGTGGCTTTAAGAGAGGTAGTAGGTACTACCCAACAAGAAGTCACCACTATAGAAATAGATTCAAGAAAAATCATTAAAGGTGCAGTCTTTGTGGCAATTAAAGGTTTACAAGCAGACGGCCATTCATTTATACCTACTGCCATTGAGAAAGGAGCTACTGTAATTGTTTGTGAAAATAAGCCTGTAAGTTTAGTAGACGGCCTTACTTATATAATGGTAGAAAATGCACAAGAGGCAGTGGCTATTATGGCGCATCAATTTTATGATGAGCCTTCTACACGTATAAAATTAGTGGGTGTAACAGGTACTAATGGTAAAACAACAGTAGCTACCTTATTATATAAATTATTTTCTGAATTAGGGTATACCTGTGGCTTAATAAGTACAGTGCAAAACCATATTGGTACTGAAATAATTGCTGCTACACATACTACACCCGACGCTATTCAATTAAATGCATTATTGCATAAAATGGTGGAGGCAGGCTGCACCCATGTATTTATGGAAGTAAGTAGCCATGCTATTCATCAGCACCGTATTACTGGATTACAATTTGTAGGAGGGGCTTTTACTAATATCACACATGATCATTTAGATTATCATAAAACTTTTGAAGCTTATATAGAAGCTAAAAAAACTTTCTTTGATAAATTACCTACTACTGCTTTTGCTTTAACGAATGTAGATGATAAAAACGGGGCTATAATGCTTGCGGATACCAAGGCCACTAAATTAACCTACGCTATTCACGCACCTGCTACTTATAAAGGGAAAATTTTAGAAAATCAATTAAGCGGACTTGTAATGCTTGTGAATGATATTGAAGTGCATTGCCGTTTGATTGGCACATTTAACGCCTATAATTTATTAGCCGTATATGGAATCGCTATTCAACTAGGTGAAAAAAATACAGAAGTATTAACTGTATTGAGTGCTTTAACAGGCGCAGAGGGAAGATTTGATTATATCGTAAGTACAGAAAAAATTATTGGCATCATTGATTACGCGCATACACCAGATGCCTTAGAGAATGTCTTAACTACCATTGCTAAATTAAGAAAGGGGAATGAAACAGTGATTACTGTAGTGGGTTGTGGAGGAGATAGAGACAAAACAAAAAGACCTATTATGGCGCAGGTAGCTTGTGATTTAAGTAATAAAGTATTTTTTACTAGCGACAATCCAAGATCGGAAGATCCGAATGAAATTATTAAGGATATGGAAGAGGGCTTGACAAGTGCAGCCAAAAGAAAGTATATCAATATTGTGGATAGAAAAGAAGCCATTAAAGCAGCTGTAAGTTTTGCAAAATCGGGCGATATTATTTTAATAGCAGGTAAGGGACATGAGAAGTACCAAGATATTAAAGGTGTGAAGCACGATTTTGATGACAAGCAAGTATTAGCCAACCAATTTAAAGAATTAGAAAAATAATCAATATGCTGTATCAATTATTTTCTTGGCTTGACAAAACATTTAATATCCCAGGTTTGGGGGCTTTTCAATTCTTAACTTTTAGAATTGCCATGGCTATTTTAATGTCATTATTTATTGCCACGGTGTATGGTAAAAAAATGATTCTTTTTTTACAAAGAAAACAAATTGGCGAAACCGTGAGAGAGCTCGGTTTAGCGGGTGAGCAACAGAAAAAGGGAACACCTACCATGGGGGGTATTATTATCTTATTGAGTATTTTAATTCCTACTTTATTATTTGCCAACTTAGATAAAGTCTATATCCGATTAATGATACTATGTACAGTGTGGTTAGGCCTTATTGGTTTTTTAGACGATTACTTTAAAATTAGAGCAAGAAAGCAAGCGCAAGCTCAAGGCGGTGCGTACAAAAAGCAAAATAGCGATGGCTTGGCGGGTATTTCAAAAATTATTGGTCAAGTAGGATTGGGCATTATCATTGGTGTTACACTTTATTTTAGCAATGCTGTCACGGTAGAAAGAGAAATTATTTCAACCACTATTTCTGAGAGCTTACAAAAAGGTGAGAAAGTAGCAAAGGGTGCAGATGTAGTTGTAAGAAAAATTAATGGAGTAGAAAGACGATTCGTAAAAGTGAAAACACCTATTACCACAATTCCTTTTGTAAAAAATCATGAATTTAATTATAGTAAAATAATTAGTTGGATAGGACCAGGTGCAGAAAAGTATACTTGGATTATTTATATTCTTATTGTCACTTTTATTATCACAGCCGTATCTAATGGAGCTAATTTAACCGATGGTTTAGATGGCCTAGCTGCTGGTGTATCCGCCATTATTGGCGCCGCGCTGGGTGTATTTGTATATGTAAGTGGTAACTATGTATTTGCCGATTATTTAAATGTGATGTACATACCTAATTTAGGAGAGCTATCCATTTTTGTAGGCGCCTTTGTAGGAGCTTGTATTGGTTTTTTATGGTACAATGCTTATCCAGCACAGGTTTTTATGGGAGATACAGGAAGCCTTGCCTTAGGAGGTATTATTGCATCACTAGCCATTATTGTTAGAAAAGAATTATTAATTCCTATTTTCTGTGGTGTGTTTTTAATTGAAAACTTATCTGTTATTATTCAAGTAAGTTATTTTAAATACACGAAGAAAAAATATGGAGAGGGAAGAAGAGTGTTTTTAATGAGCCCACTTCACCATCATTATCAAAAGAAAGGATTTCACGAAAGTAAGATAGCCGTTCGTTTTTGGATCATTACTATTTTATTAGTCGTGGCTTCTATATTAACCTTGAAAACAAGATAAACCCTTGGCAAAAAAATTAGTCATATTAGGTGCAGGTGAAAGCGGAGTAGGTACTGCTTTATTAGCCAAACAAAAAGGCTATGCAGTATTTGTATCTGATGGCGGCGCTATCAAGGCTAATTTTCAAAAAGAATTAGAAGATGGGGGTATTGAGTTTGAATCGGGTTCACATAATGTCGAAAGAATATTAGCAGCAGACGAAGTGATGAAAAGCCCAGGCATTCCAGAAAAAAATGAAATGGTGAAAGCCATTAGAGCAAAAGGCATACCCGTAATTAGTGAAATTGAATTTGGCTATAGATATAAGGGCAATAGTAAAATAGCTGCTATCACTGGAAGCAATGGAAAAACTACTACAACGTCCTTATTGTATCATATCTGCAAACTAGTGAATGAAGATGTAGCCATGGTCGGTAATATTGGGTATTCATTTGCAAGACAAATAGCTCAAGCACCTAAAGCCTTATACATTATTGAAGTGAGCTCTTTTCAATTAGACGACATACAATATTTCAAGCCTGAGATTGCTATTTTATTAAATATCACAGAAGATCATTTAGACAGGTATGATCACCAATTCGAAAATTATATTAAAAGCAAGTTTAGAATTATAGAGAATCAAACTGCAGAAGACTATTTCATCTATTGCATAGATGATGAAACCATCGTAAAACATCTAGAACTACTAACCATCAATACTAACCCACTACCATTTTCTATGAAACAAGAAGTAAAAAAAGGAGGCTACATCAAGAACGATCAAATGATGTTAAAAATCCAAGAAGAACGCGTTACGATGAGCATTTATGATTTTGCCTTAAAAGGAAAGCATAATGCTTATAATACCATGGCTGCAAGCATTGCGGCTACTACCTTAGGTATCAGAAAAGAAAAAATTCGCGAAGCAGTAAGTAATTTCCATAGCCTAGAGCATAGGATGGAATTTGTTGCTACTGTAAGAGGCGTTGATTTCATTAATGATAGCAAGGCCACCAATGTAAACAGTACTTGGTATGCTTTAGAGAGCATGCAAAAAAACACTGTTTTAATTTTAGGTGGTGTTGACAAAGGAAACGATTACGAATTAATTGCCGATCTAGTAAAAGAAAAAGTAAAGGCTATTGTTTGTATGGGTACCGACAATAAAAAAATAATTGAATTTTTTAAAGATAAAGTAAGCACTATTGTGGAAGTGGACAGCGCTAAAAAAGCAGTCAATGCTTCTTTCAAATTAGCAGAAAAAGGGGACTTAGTTTTAATGAGCCCAGCTTGTGCAAGTTTTGATTTATTTAAAAACTACGAGGACAGAGGTCGTCAATTTAAAGAGTCTGTAAAAGAACTATAATTTCTGTAAAAGAACTTTAATTTATGTTTAACGATACTACAGACAAATTATTTTCACAAATGCCCACTATTGGCGGCATGAAAGAACATTTAGACCAAAGAACGAGGGGTGATAAATACATATGGGGGTTAGTCATTGTATTATCGCTTATTTCTATATTGGTAGTATATAGTGCTACTGGTTCATTGGCTTATAAAATGTATCGTGGAAATACAAGTGTGTATTTATTTAAACAAGTCATATTTACTTTAGTAGGTTTACTGGCTATTTTTGGTTTGCACCGCGTAAACTATACTGTCTTTTCAAAAATAGCCACCATTTTATTTATGTTGTCTATTCCTTTATTAATATATACTTTATTTTTTGGTGCGAGAATTAATGAAGGTAGTAGGTGGATCAAATTACCCATTATTAATTTAACTATTCAGACAAGTGATTTAGCCAAGCTGGCTTTATTTATGTATTTGTCTAAGATGTTAAGTAAGAAACAGGAAGTCATCAAAGACTTCAAAAACGGATTTTTACCTGTTATCACTCCTGTCATTATTATTTGTGCATTAATTATGCCTGCGAATTTATCGAATGCATTATTAACTGGGGCCACTTCATTATTATTAATGTTCATTGGAAGAGTAAGTATTAAGCATATTTTATTAACCATTCTAGTGGCGATGATACCACTAGCTATTATAGTTGGTGTGGCCATGGCCACGCATTCCAGTAAATCGGTGGAAGGAGGTCCTGTGGTAGCTGAGCAAATGAAAAGCTATGGTCGTGTTGGTACCTGGGTAAGTAGAGTGCAAGACTTTATGTATGCCAAGGATAATGATGTGCCCTATCAAGTGCAGCAAGCAAAGATTGCCATTGCGAACGGTGGTATTTTTATGGGATTAGGTCCCGGCAATAGCAGACAAAGAAATTTTCTACCACAAGCCTATAACGATTTTATTTACGCTGTCATTATTGAAGAGTACGGATTACTAGGCGGGGTCTTTATTATTTTCATTTACCTCGTTTTCTTATTTAGATGTATAAGAATATTTAGAAGATGCCCCTATGCATTTGGTGCCTTTCTTGCACTTGGATTAAGTTTTACATTAATCATTCAGGCTATTGCAAATATGGCAGTGAATGTAAACATAGTGCCTGTAACGGGTGTGACATTGCCATTAGTAAGTATGGGAGGAAGCTCATTCATCTTTACTTGTTGTTCTATTGGACTTATATTAAGTGTGGCTAGAAACGTAGAGCAAATGGAAGGCAGGGCACCTATAGAAACAGAAATTGAAATACCTGAAGAAAATAACGAACAAGACACAGAAAAAAATGTCATTGAAGCAAAAGCATAATACATTACGCATCATCATTGCAGGTGGTGGCACAGGAGGTCATATCTTTCCAGCCATTGCGGTAGCCCAAGCTATCAAAGCTTTAGCGCCTGATGCTGCTATATTATTTGTGGGTGCTTTAGGCAAAATGGAAATGGAAAAAGTACCCCAGGCAGGATTTGAGATTAAAGGCATTACCATTGCAGGCTTTAATAGGTCTCAATTATTAAAAAATATCTCACTGCCTTGGAAACTTTTGAAAAGCTTTTTTCAAGTAAGTGCTATTTTTAAATCGTTTCAGCCCAATGCAGTATTTGGAGTGGGAGGCTATTCTAGTTTTCCAGTTTTAAAATATGCGCAAACAAAAAATATTCCCACTTTTATACATGAGTCCAATGCCTTTGCAGGCAAGGCGAATACTTGGCTGGCTAAAAATGCTATAAAAATATTTACGGGTACATTGGGTATGGAATCTTTTTTTCCTGCTGCTAAAATTGTAGTAACTGGAAACCCTATTAGAAAAAATATAATCAATCATTCTTATACTAAGCAAACTGCTTTACAGGTATTTAATCTAGAGGCGACTAAGCAAACCATTTTAATTATTGGCGGAAGTTTAGGGGCTAGCTCTATTAATAAAGCCATTCAATCTAATTTAGTTTCTTTCTTTGATAAAAATATTCAACTAATTTGGCAAACGGGCAAACCTAACGCCGAAGTATACGCAAACTCGGCCCATAATTATAAAAACGTATTTGTGCATTCCTTCATTGATAATATGAGCGCCGCTTATGTTGCTGCTGATATTGTCATTAGCAGGTCTGGGGCCATGGCCGTTTCAGAAATTTGCATCACGGGTAAGCCTGCTGTATTTGTGCCTTATCCATTAGCAGCAGAAGATCATCAAACTTTTAATGCCATGACCCTAGTCAATAATAATGCAGCTGCTATAGTGAAAGATAAAGAAGTAGGGAATGATTTAATACCAAGCGTTTTGCAATTACTAGGAAATGAGCAGCAGATGCAAACCATGCAAAATAATATAAAGGCCTTTGCATTTAGTAATGCAGATGAAATAATAGCGAAAGAAATTTTGAAACAAATAAATGAATAGTTGAAAAATGAATCCGTTAACAAATTGTAAGAACATTTATTTTATTGGCATTGGCGGCATAGGCATGAGTGCTTTGGCAAGGTATTTTAATACTCAAGGTGTTGTAGTGAGCGGATACGATAAAACACCTACCTTATTAACTGACGCTTTAGTAGAAGAAGGTATTCAAATTCATTTTGAAGACGATTTAGCTAAAATTGATAAAGCAGCAACGGTAATTGTATACACACCTGCTATACCTAATGAGCATGGTGAATTAAATTATTATAGAGATAACAAATACTTGGTGGTTAAAAGAAGTGATGTACTTCAGTGGATTACGGAGAATGCTTTCACTATTGCAATTGCAGGTACCCATGGTAAAACCACCACCACTTCTATGACGGCGCATATACTTCGTCATACAGGGTATGGTTGTAATGCATTTTTAGGGGGCATTGCTACTAATTATGGTACTAATTTTTGGAGCCATGAAAAAAATGTAGTGGTAGTAGAAGCCGATGAGTACGATCGTAGCTTTTTAAAATTAGCACCCAATATTGCTGTCATTACTGCAGTAGACCCAGACCATTTAGATATTTATGGTACAGCAGAAGAAGTAGTAAAAGCCTTTGGTGAATTTTCTGATAAAATAAAACCAGGTGGCGTGTTAATTCAAAAATGGGGTACTGCATTTAATACCAATACAAGTAATAAGACGGTATTCAGTTATGGCTATAATCATAATGAAGCATCTTACCATACTAGTAATTTAAAAGTAGTAGAAGGTTCTTATCATTTTGATTTAGTGCATCCTGCTGGCATTTGCAAGGACATTATATTAAATATGGGAGGCTTGCATAATGTTGAAAATGTAAGTGCTGCTATTGCTATTGCATTAAGCTTAGAAATAGAGGAAGTAAAAATTAAAGAAGCAGTAGCTAGTTTCGCAGGAGTGAAAAGAAGATTTGAATACAAGGTGAAGACACCTAATAAAGTTTTGATAGATGATTACGCACATCATCCTGAAGAATTAAATGCTTTGATAAGCGGGGTGCGCAGTTTGTATCCTAATGAGAAAATGGTGTTGATTTTTCAACCGCATTTATATAGTAGAACCAAGGACCAGTGCGATGGATTTGTAGAAACCCTTGATAAAGCAGATGAAGTCATTTTGTTGCCTATATATCCTGCGCGTGAGCTTCCTATGGAAGGAGTGAGTAGTGAAATGTTATTAGCTAAAATGAAATTGAGTCATAAAAAAATAATGTCTAAAGATGAGTTATTTGATTGGGCAGCTAATTCACAAGACAAGCTTATTGTAATGGCAGGAGCCGGTGATATTGATACCTGTATTTTAAAAGTTCAAGAAATTCTTACAAATAAATAAATGAAGCACTGGCAAACCATATTAGTTAGAGTTCTTTGGAGTATAGCAGGCGCTGCGCTTATTGTATTATTTGTAATAGCCTGGAAAGCCAAGGAAGAAAAAAAATACAACTCCATACAAATTGAATTAGTGGGGGAGAATACGGCCGCCTTATTCATGGATGAAAAAGAAATTTTACAAATAATTCATGAGCAAGGTGTGAAAGAAGGCCAGTCTATTGGAGAGCTGAATTTAAATACATTAGAAAAATATTTAGAAACGATACGTTGGGTAAAACATGTTGAATTATTTTTAGACAATGCACAAGTTTTGCAAGTTAAAATAGAACAGCGTATTCCTATTGCACGCATATTTACAGCTTCAGGCAATTCCTTTTATATTGATAAAGAGGGTTTGCAGTTACCCTTGAAACAGCTTACTGTACTGCGTTTGCCGGTATTTACCAATTTCCCTACTGATCAGGAAAAATTATCCAAACCAGATAGTTTACTCTTAAATGATATCTTGCATTTCACCAAGGCAGTGCAAAACGATTCTTTCTTTATGGCACAAACCGCACAGGTAAATATTGCTGTCAATGGCGATTTTGAATTAGTGCCATCCGTTGGAGATCATTTGGTTTTAATTGGTTCGGTAGAAAATATAGAAGATAAATTAAATAGGCTGTATACATTTTATAAAAAAGTTTGGGTACAAAGTGGCTTGAACGCGTATCAGGTAATTGATTGTCGTTTTGATAATCAAATTGTAGCGCTTAAAAAAGGCATGCAGCCTATTCAGTTTTCGGCAAACGATTTACCTACCGTAGATTCTGCAATGGCTGTAGAAGTGAAACTAGATACAATTGCTCCTAAAACTGCTCCTAAAATAGCACCCAAACTATCATCAAAACAAGCTCCCAAACTATCGCCTAAAACAACCCCAAAAACAGCGGTTAAAGCCCCCTCTAAAACAGCTGTAAAACAGGCTTCTAAAAAAGGGTCTAAAAATCTGGCTAAAACAAGTAGTAAAATAAACAATAAATCGAAAGCAAAATCGTTAATAAAAGTGAAGCCGTCTGCTAAGGCGTTAATGCCACAAAAGAAGGCTTCCACAACAAACAACTAAAAAACAACAAAATGAGTCAGCACGAATCACCCATTATCGTAGGCCTTGATATTGGAACTACAAAAATCGCTGCCATCGCAGGAAGAAAGAATGAGTTCGGTAAGTTAGAAATCCTAGGATTTGGGCGTGCCAACAGTAATGGTGTTCAACATGGTCAGGTTTTGAATATCGACCAAACCATTAAAGCCATTCAACAAGCACTTCAAAACTGCCAATTAAGCAATCCCGATTTAGAAGTGAATGAAGTATATGTGGGTATTGCTGGTCATCATATCAAAAGTTTACAAACAAGAGGGGATCAAGTGCGTCAAGACGCCGAGAATGAAATTCAAGCTTGGGAAATCGAGCAACTCATCAATAATCAAAGAAAAACATTTATTCCTGCAGGAGATCAAATCATTGATGTGATTCCGCAAGAATTCCATGTTGACAATAACCAAAACATCAAAGACCCAGTGGGGGTGAATGGTGTGAAAGTGGGTGCTAACTTTTTAATCTTAACTGGAGATAGAAACGCCATTAGAAATATTAATCGTTCTGTTGAAAGAAGTGGTTTAATTACAAAAGATTTAGTCTTACAACCTTTAGCTTCTGCAAGTGCAGTAATGAGCGATGTAGATATGGAAGCAGGTGTGGCTATTTTAGATATTGGTGGTGGAACAAGTGACCTTGCAGTATTTTACGAAGGTGTATTAAAGCATACAGCAGTCATTCCTTTCGGTGGTGAAAATATTACCAATGATATTAGAATGGGGTTGGGCGTATTGAAAAGTCAAGCTGAAGCCATGAAGGTTCAGTTTGGAAGTGCTTTAACGGATGAAGCAAAAGCCAATGCCTATGTGACTATTCCAGGTTTGAAAGGAATGCCCGCTAAAGAAATAAGTGTTAAAAGTTTAGCAGGTATTATTCAAGCAAGAATGAGTGAGATACTTGATTTTGTTACTTATCATTTAAAGCAAGTGGGCATGGATAGCCGCATGTTAAATGGGGGTGTGATTTTAACAGGGGGTGGTTCTCAATTGAAACATTTAATTCAATTAACTGAATATATTACAGGTTTGAATGCAAGAATTGGTTTACCAAACGAGCATTTAGCGCCTAATCATATTGAAGAATTAAAAAAACCAATGTATTCAACTTGTATTGGTTTAATCTTAAAAGGATATAACGATTACGAGCAAAATCATAAAGTGTTTACAGAGACATTTAAGAAAGTAGAAGTGCCTAAGTCTTTAACTGTAAATAATACAGGATCTGCTAATGGTTTAACAAGCCAAAGAGTAGAAGCGAAGCCAGTTGCTACTAGTTTAACAGCAGAACAAATTGAAAAAAGAAAGAGTAAATTCTGGGATCGATTCAAGAACAATCTCATTGAAATATTCAGTGAGGAAGATGACAAATTATTGCCATAATATTTACCCACATTATGGTTATAAAAAACCAATAGAATAAAATCTAAAAACGGTAATTTCGATATAACTAACTAAGAACGAACCAACTAACTAAGAACTAACCATCTAACTAACCCATCTAAAAACAAAAAAATGATTCAATTTGACTTGCCAAAGCAAAAATCATCCATCATTAAGGTCCTCGGCGTAGGCGGCGGTGGAAGCAATGCTGTCAACTTTATGTTTAATCAGAATATTGAAGGCGTTGATTTCATTATCTGCAACACCGATTCTAAAGCGATTGAGCAAAGTACAGTGCCGAATAAAATTCAATTAGGGCCACATTTGACACAAGGTTTAGGGGCAGGTGCCGATCCTTCAGTAGGAAAGTTAGCAACAGAAGAATCTTTAGACGAGATTAGAAAAATATTAGAAGTTAATACTCGTATGGCATTTATTACAGTGGGTATGGGCGGTGGAACTGGAACAGGTGGTGCTCCTATTATTGCAAAAATTTGTAAAGATTTAGGCATATTAACAGTGGGTATCGTAACTACTCCTTTCGGATTTGAAGGACCACGCAGACAAGCACAAGCAGAAGAGGGTATTAAGCAATTAAAACCTTTAGTAGATACTTTATTAGTAATCTCTAACGATAAATTACGTGTTCAATACGGTAATTTAAAAATGAAAGAAGCTTTTACTAAAGCTGATAACGTTTTAGCTACTGCAGCAAAATGTATTACAGATGTGATTAATAGCCGTGGACATATAATTGTAGATTTCGCGGATGTATGTACTGTTATGAAAAATGGAGGTGTCGCTATTTTAGGAAAAGCAGAAGTAGAAGGAGAGAATAGAGCACAACGAGCTATTGAAGAAGCTTTGAATTCACCATTATTGAATGACAATGATATTAGAGGTGCAAAATGGATCTTATTAAATATTAATAGTGCAGAAGGAGATTATGAGTGTTCAATGGATGAATTAGAAACCATTAATAATTTCTTACGCGAGCGTACAGGAGAAAATTCTGATGTAATTATGGGTATGGGATACGATGCAACACTGGGTCAAAAATTAGGTATTACCCTTATTGCAACTGGTTTTGAGCACAAGGATCCATTCCAAAAGCAAACACCAAAAAAAGCTGAGGCTCCTGTTGAAGAAAAAATTGTAATGACATTGCTTTCTGAAGAGACAGCTAATGATACAAATAATATAATGACTGCCCCTACCGAAGCGGTAGCCGAAACTCCAACAGAAGAGCCAAGAACAGAAGAGCCTACATTCGCTGACGGTAATTTTACATTAGGAGAAGAAGCCTTAGAAGCCATTGAGGAAGTAGCTGCAATAGTGGAAGAAGAGGTAATGAGTATACATGAAGTAGATGAAATTTCAGAGAAAGAATATGAGGCTGAAATGGATGCACAAATAAGTATTGCTGCAAGTGAAGTGATGGAAGAAATGGTAAGTCAACCTATTGTTTTTGAAATCAATGATGTGTATGAGGGAGAAGATCTTGAAGAAGAGGTGGAACTAATTAAAGAAGAAGTAGTAGTAAATGAAGTTGAAGAAGAGGTTATAATGGCAAGTTTTCAAGAAGAAGACTTGGAAGAAGAAATAGCGTTGAATGAAATTGAAGAAGAACAAATCGAGGAGGAAGTGATTGTAAGTGAATTACAAGCGCCAGTGGCTGAAACGAATCATTTCATATTAACGAAGCCTACAAATATTTATGCAGAGCATACTGAAGAAGAGCCATTATTAGAAGAGATGGAGGAAATGCCTGTCATTGAAGAGATGGAGGAGATGGAAGAGTTTGAAGAAATGGAAGAAGAAGAAATGGTGGAGATGGAAGAAATGGAAGAAATGGTTATGCAAGATGATTTAGCGGTTACCATGCAAGAAATAGTAGAAGAAGAAATAGTAGAAGAAGACTTAGTAGAAGAAATAGTAGAAGTAGCTGAGATAACCATGCAAGCAGCTCCAGTTCAAGAGCCTGTTGTATACGAAAGTTCCTTTAGAATGGAAGAAGAGCCTACAATGCAATTGGTGATGAGAGAGGAGTCTTCTTTTAATGCTAATCAAAATAATGCAAAGCAACATTCTTCTTCATTTGATATGCCAATGGATGATGCAGAAGAACAAAGAAGAAAAGTAGCTGAGCGTATTCAGAAATTAAGAAACTTATCTTTCAATATCAACAATGCATCCGATCCAAATAATGAATTTGATGCAGTGCCTGCTTATGTAAGAAGAAATTTAGATTTGTTTGGCAATACCATGGCCTCTGTAGAAAACTATTACAGTAAGTATACAGTAGAAAAAGATGAAAATAACCAAACACAAATCTCTACCATTAATACTTTTTTAGACGGTAAAAAACCAGATTAAACTTGTTTTTTGTGTACAGTTGATTTTAGTTGTAACCCCACCCCTTAAAAAGGTGGGGTTTTTTGTTGTCAATTTTCATGTACTTTTATAGCATGCAAACAGTATTAATTACAGGCGGAACGGGCATGATTGGCCAGGCATTGGCAAAGCAGTTTATTGCGAATGGCTATGAGGTTATTATATTATCTAGAAGCCCTAAAAGGTCTAGCAGACTTCATTTGTCTTATGCAAAATGGGATATTGAGAAAGGGGAAATTGACTTGGATGCTTTAGTCAAAGCTAATACTATTGTGCATCTAGCAGGAGAAGGCGTGGCAGATAAAAGGTGGTCAGTGAAAAGAAAACAAGCCATTCTAGATAGCAGAGTGCAGTCGGGTAATTTATTAGTAAAAGCATTAAGTGAAAATAAACACCAAGTAAAAACATTTATAGCAGCTTCTGCTATTGGTTGGTATGGTCCAGACACGCCTGCAAGTTTGCAAGATGGTTTTGTGGAAACTGATACCCCTGATAACTCTTATTTAGGTAATACTTGTCAGTTATGGGAGCAGAGCACTGCAGCTGTTGCAAGCATGGGTATTCGATTAGTGACATTAAGAATAGGTATTGTATTTAATAAAAAAGGCGGAGCGCTTGCCGAATTTTTAAAGCCTGCTAAGTTTGCTTTAGCTACAATACTAGGTAATGGTAAACAAATAGTAAGTTGGATACATCATCAAGACTTATGTAAAATGATTCAATATGCTATTGAAACGCCTGCTGTGCAAGGGGTATATAATGCAGTGGCACCGAATACGGTGACGAATAAAAAATTAGTATTAACGATTGCTAAAAATACTTATCCAATTTATTTCCCTTCTTTTGTACCCTCGTTTCTACTAAAAATAATACTAGGAGAGATGAGTATAGAAGTATTAAAAAGCACGAATGTGAGTGCGCAAAAAATACAGGACGCAGGTTTTGTATTTGATTATCCCAATGTGGAGGAAGCCATTATTGACTTAATAAAATAATGTAAAAACTAATAGAAGTAGCAATATTTAATCTAAAATATTGTACCAAAATTAATTAAGCTATATCTAATTAATAGCGGCTCCTAATTTCTTATTGGTCTTCCAGAAGTAATCACCGATTGTATTCTTTCCAATGTTTTTTTCTGTCCACATAAACTTAAGAAGGCTTCTCTTTCTAAATCAAGTAAGTACTGCTCATTTACTAAGGTAGGCTCACTTAAATCGCCACCACACATTACATAGGCTAATTTTTTAGCGACTAATGCATCGTGATCAGTTGCATAACCTGCTCTCCACATTCCATTGATACCCGCGTAAAGTGCACCTAGGCCTGCTTTTCCAAGTACCTTAATGTCTTTTCTTTGTTGTGGTTGCGTATAGCCTGCTTTAAATAATTGTAATGCTTGATCTTTCGCATTCGCAATGCGGCGTGATTGATTTAGTACAATAAAATCTTGTCCTTTTCTTAAAATGCCCATATCCATGGCTTCACTTGCAGAAGTAGCTACCTTGGCAGTAGCAATATTCATAAATCTTTTATTGAGTGTAATAGTTTCTGGTTCGTCTGCATGCATTTCATCAGAAGCGCGTAAAACAAATTCTTTAGTACCGCCTCCACCAGGAATAACACCAATACCTAATTCCACTAATCCCACATAGGTTTCTGCTGCAGCACAAATACTATCGGCATGTAAATTCATTTCACAGCCACCACCTAAGCAAAGACCATGAGGAGCAATCACTACAGGAATAGAAGAATAACGAACACGCATCATTGTATTTTGAAAAGTACGAATGGCCATGTCTAATTCTTCATAGTCTTGTTCAATGGCTAACATAAATATCATACCCACATTTGCACCTGCACTAAATAAATTACTATCGTTGGCAATAACTAGTCCATTATACTTTTCTTCCGCAAGGGCAATAGATTTATTTAATCCTTCTAATACCTCTCCACCAATGCTATTCATTTTGGTGTTCCAACTAAAACCTGCTACACCATCTCCAATATCTACTAAATGACAAGCACTGTTTTTCCAAATAGTTTTTTCTTGGAAGTCAGATAAAATAATAAATGAATCGGCGCCTGGTATTAATTTATACGCTTCTGTGGCTACATCATAATAATAACGTTTGCCATCTTGTACTTTATAGAAGCTTAATCCTTTTTGAGACATCTTCTCCACCCAAGCTGCCACTGCGTATCCGCCTGCTTTCATATCGGTCATAACCGTTGCAATATCAAGTGCATCCCAGGTTTCAAAAGCGCCAATCTCCCAACCAAAACCTGCTTTTAAAGCGTCGTCTAAGCGGTATAATTCATCACTAATTTCTGGAATTCTATGACTCACATAAGAAAATAATGCAAAATGAAACTGTCTTACAAATTCACCCACTTTATCTTTTGCTTGGTATAAAGATTTTATTCTGCCCGGTAAACTTTCAATGGCTTTAGCGGTTCCAATAGATGCCATTTTAGTTTTTACGCGCGGCTCGTATTCAAAAGTTTTTAAATTCAGTGTTAATATTTCTTTTGAAGTTGCGGTTTTAATTTTCTTAAAAAATCCTTGGCCTGTTTTATCCCCTAACCAATTTTGCGCTACCATTTTTTCTAACCAAGGAGGTAAAGTAAAAATATCTTTAGCTTCGTCGTTAGGGCAATTAGCCGCCACGCCTGCGGCAACTTTTACTAAAGTATCAATACCTACTACATCGGCTGTTCTAAAAGTAGCAGACTTAGGACGACCCATTAAAGGCCCTGTGATAGCTTCTATTTCATCAATGCTTAATTCTAATTTTTCCATGATATGCAAAACGCTCATCATGCTGAAAACCCCAACCCTGTTGGCTATAAAGGCAGGTGTGTCTTTACATAACACCGTAGTTTTTCCTAAAAACACATCTCCATAATGCATATGAAAATCAATAATGGCAGGATCGGTTTTAGCGGTAGGAATAATTTCAAGTAATCTTAAATAGCGTGGAGGATTAAAAAAGTGCGTTCCACAAAAATGCTTTTGAAAATCTTCGCTGCGTCCCTCGGCCATTAAATGAATAGGAATACCAGAAGTATTGGAACTTACTAATGTGCCTGGCTTTCTAAATTTTTCTACTTGATCGTAAATAAGTTTTTTAATATCTAGTCTTTCAACCACCACTTCAATAATCCAATCAACATTGGCAATTTTAGCCATATCGTCGGTGAAATTGCCAGTGCTAATATTGGATGCAAATTTTTGTAAGTATAAAGGAGAGGGGTTTGATTTAATAGCTGCTTGTAAAGAACCATCTACTAATTTATTTCTTTCTTTAGCATTTTTGCTTTCTTCCGTACCCGGATTCAAGATATCTAATAACAATACTTCTACACCCACGCCTGCAAAATGACAAGCAATACGTGATCCCATTACACCACTGCCTAAAACGGCTACTTTTTTGATTGAACGTTGCATATATAAAGCATTTTTGTAAAATTAGTTAGTTATGCAACTATTTTCAAAAAAACTTTCCATTTTCGGGTATTTTTTTTGCCACTGGTTGCGTCATTTGACCTTTTAACAAATGCGCCTTGTAGGTAGGGGGCTTTGAACTACATTTGTATTATGCAAGTTGATAGTAAATTAGTTAGCCACTTAGCCCATTTATCTAGATTGAATGTAGCGCCTGAAAAAATGGACAAATTAGTGGCCGATATGCAGGATTTAGTAGGATTTGTTGAAAAGCTAAATGAATTAGACACCACAGGTATTGCCCCTTTAATGCATATGGGCGATGCTAAAAATGTGCTGCGTGAAGATGAGGTGAAGGGTTCTATTTCAAGAGCCGAAGCCTTGCAAAATGCGCCGGATACAGACGGAACATTCTTTAAAGTACCTAAAGTAATAAGTAAATAATATAGTATGTCATCAGTTATTGAATTAAGAGAGCTTGAAAAAAGTTATTTCATGGCGGGTCAAGCCATACCAGTTTTAAAGGGCATTAACCTTGATATTCTTAAAAATGAATATGTAGCCTTGATGGGTCCATCGGGTAGTGGTAAGAGTACGCTTATGAATATTCTAGGTTGTTTAGACTCGCCAACAAGCGGTATGTATAATTTGAATGGACATGATGTAAGTAAGATGACCGATGATGAATTGGCAGGTATTAGAAATGTGGAAATTGGTTTCGTATTCCAACAGTTTAATTTATTGCCTCGTTTATCAGCTGCTGAAAACGTTGCACTTCCTTTAGTATATGCAGGCATTTCCAAAAAAGATAGATTAGAAAGAGCCTTGGTGGCACTTGAAAAAGTTGGCTTGGCAGATAGAAGTCATCATAAATCCAATGAATTAAGTGGAGGTCAAATTCAACGTGTGGCTATTGCACGCGCCTTGGTCAATAACCCTTCTATTTTATTAGCGGATGAACCCACTGGAAACCTAGACTCTAAAACTTCAGTGGAAGTCATGGAGCTTTTTGGAAAAATACATTCTTCAGGTAATACGGTCATTTTAGTAACCCACGAGGAAGACATTGCTCATTATGCACACAGAGTGGTGCGTTTAAGAGACGGTCATGTGGAAACCGATACCCTGAATAAGAATGTTTCTCATTTCTAGTATTCTTATTTGAACTTTATTTTATTAGTTTTGTTAGTATCAAAACCCCGGGAGTCTTCTACAGATTTTTAAAGCTGGGTTAATTAAGCATTATGAAAATTTATACAAAAGCAGGCGATTTAGGTAGTACCTCATTAATAGGAGGCACCCGTGTTCCTAAAAGTCATATTCGCATTGAATCATATGGTACTGTAGATGAGCTAAACTCTTTCATTGGCTTATTAAGCGATTTAGTTACTAACGCAGATATTAAAACTGTTTTAAAAGAAGTGCAGGACAGATTATTCACAGTGGGTTCTTCTTTAGCCTGTGATCCGGATAAAGAGCCTTCTTTAAAAATTCCCGATTTAAAAGAAGAAGACATTGCTTATTTAGAATCTTTAATGGATAAGATGAATGAGGTCTTAGAACCCATGAAGTCTTTTATTTTACCAGGCGGACATCAAGCTATTTCTACTGCCCATATTGCGCGTTGCGTTTGTCGTAGAGCAGAACGTTGGTGCGTGAATTTACAAGAAGAAGATTTATTTGTAGAGCCCATGGTCATAAAATATTTGAACAGACTAAGTGATTACTTATTTGTCTTGTCAAGATATATTGGTCATTTGAATGGGGTGCCAGATTCTCCTTGGAAACCAAGGGTATAAATATAAGAGACAAATATCAGACTAAATAAGAGTCAAGTCTTATAAAAACTTCCCGTCTTTCATTGTTAAACTTCGGTTGCTCATAGCCGCCAATGATTCATTGTGCGTTACAATTAAAAAACTTTGATTCATTTCGTTTCTTAAACGAATAAATAATTGATGCAAGGCATTTGCGTTTTCGCTATCTAAATTTCCTGTAGGTTCATCTGCAAAAATAAGTGCAGGGCTATTTAATAAAGCACGAGCTACGGCTACTCTTTGTTGTTCTCCACCCGATAAACTATGTGGTTTTTTATCCATTTTATCTGATAGGCCCATAAAGTCTAAAAGTGCTGAGGCCTTCTGATGTATTTGTGTGGAAGGCATTTTGGCAATCCAACCTGGAATAGAAACATTTTCAATGGCTGTGAATTCAGGAAGTAAATGATGGAACTGAAAAACGAAGCCAATCTTTTGATTTCGGTAATGGGCTAAGTCAGTTTCTGAAAGCTGGGTAATTTCATTGCCCTCGAAAAACACCTGTCCTTTATCGGCTTTTTCTAAACTGCTTACAATGTACAAAAGAGTCGATTTGCCGGCACCTGAAGGACCAACAATACTTACCAATTCTCCTCGACTTACCTCTAAGGAAACGCCTTTGAGCACAGATACGGGCCCGTATTGCTTCCATATGTCCTTGGCTACTAGTAGATTTGGCGTTTGCTCCATGGTACAAACCTAGCAATTCCCAGTCAATTTTGACAAAATTTAAAGATTTGTTTACATCCTGTAGAAAAAACAGATTTGGTTATATCGTTTATACGGCTACTTTTGCAAAAAATAACGCTATGTTTTGGACTTTAGAATTAGCCAGCTTTTTAGAAGAAGCTCCATGGCCCGCAACCAAAGATGAATTGATTGATTATTCAATTAGAAGTGGTGCACCCATTGAAGTAGTCGAGAACTTACAAGAGTTAGAAGACGAGGGTGAAGTGTATGAAAGTATTGAAGACATTTGGCCAGACTATCCAAGTCACGAAGATTTTATGTTCAACGAAGACGAGTATTAAACTCCCTAAAAAGTCAACTTAAAATATAGCAACATCAAACTTAAAGTAAGTACAATGGTATTGGCCACTAGTACTGGTTTACTTTTAATTAAATAGGCATAAGTTAACCAAACAATACAACTAAAGTTCACAATAAGTATCATTAGTAGGCTTAAGCTTTCTACATTCTTTGTTTCCCAAGTTAAATAAACCTGTGGTATGAAAGTGATACAACTAAGCAGTGAGCCAAAGTATCCTATCGCTTCTACTAATTTTGGGTTTAGTTCTTTTTGATTCATTTTATCCTTCTGTGTTTAGGCTTCTGTGATACCTGCTTTTTTCATAATTAAATCACTAACACCAGTAGTAGAGTAACCACCATCATGGAATAAGTTTTGCATCGTTACCATTTTAGTTAAATCAGAGAATAAGGTTACGCAATAATTAGCGCAATCTTCTGCAGTAGCATTACCTAAAGGGGCAATGGCATCGGCGTAATCAAAAAAGTCGCCAAAACCTTTAATGCCTGTTCCTGCTGTTGTTTTAGTAGGAGACTGAGAAACCGTATTCACACGCACTTTGTTTCTTAAACCATAATGGTAACCGAAACTACGCGCAATAGATTCAAGTAATGCTTTAATATCGGCCATATCGGTATAGAAAGGGAAGGTTCTTTGAGCAGCAGCGTAAGTAAGGGCTACCACACTTGCATGGTCGTTCAAGGCATCCATCTTATAAGCAACACTTAACATTTTATGTAAGCTCATTGCAGATACATCTACACCCTTTGCATAATAATCATAGTTCAATTCAGGATAGGCAATTTTTTTACGAATATTCACGCTCATTCCAATAGAATGTAAAACGAAGTCAATTTTACCGCCTAAAATTTCTTGTGACTGCGTAAATAAGTTGGTTAACTCTTCAACGCTGGTAGCGTCGGCAGGTACAATTTTAGAATTTGTTTTTTCTGCAAGTGCATTAATTTCACCCATACGCATAGCGATAGGGGCGTTGGTTAATACAAATGTGGCACCTTCTTCATGTGCTTTCTCGGCCACTTTCCAAGCAATAGAATTGCTATCTAAAGCACCTGTAATAATTCCTCTTTTTCCTTTTAGTAAATTGTACGCCATTGGTTATGGTTTATTTATTTGCTGTAAAAATAATTATAATATCTTATATAAAGACAATATTAAACTAGTAATACACTAGGAAGCTAGTAGTTCCTTGGCATTGTCTAAGGCCGATTTACTTGGCGGGTCGCCGCCTATCATAGTAGCAATATGTAGGACACGCTCTTTGGCATCCAAAGTTTTCAAATAAGTATGTGTTGTGCTTCCTTTTTGTTCTTTATAAACATATAAGTGTGCATTGCCCTTGGCCGCAATTTGAGGTTGATGGGTAATACATAAAACCTGTCTGGCCTGGCCTAGGTTTTGTAAAAGAAGTCCCACTTGTTTAGCAGGCTCTCCAGAAATACCTGTATCAATTTCATCAAAAATCATGGTAGGTAGGTCCACCGATTTTGCCACCAATGATTTTATACAAAGCATTAACCTGCTTAATTCCCCACCACTTGCCACTTTTTTAATAGGCTCAAACTTTTGGGTATTATTAGCATCAAATAATATATCTACTTTGTCTTTACCAAATAAATGATAAGGTACTTCGTCAATGGTTACTTTTATTTTAGCATTGGGCATACCCACTTGATGTAATAATTTATTGACATTATTAGTAAGTGGAGTCATTTGTTTTTCTCTCTTAGCAGTTAACCCAGCAGCTGCTGTAATCACTTCTTTCTCTAATTTTTTTACTAGGGTAGTAAGCTCGTTAATTTGATCATTCAAGTTCAGTACTTCAGATAAATCCTTTGCTAATTGTGCAGCAATGCTTAATAGCTCTGCCGTGGTTTGTACTTTATGTTTTTTCAATAAATTATAACCTAGAGAAAGGCGCTCTTGAATAGTGGCAATTTTTTTATCGTCAAAGTCTATTTTATCTTGCCAAGAATTTAAATCGCTAGCGATATCAGCAATTTCAATTTGTGCAGCTTTTAACCTACTTACAATGCTCGCAAAATCGGGCTGCCATTTCACAATACTTTCTAAATTATGACCCATTTGTTTTAGTTGTTGCACAATGGGGTTATCGGAATGGTCCAATATTTGAATGGATGCTGCTAACTGCGATTTAATACCCACCGCATTTTCTAAAAACTTTAATTCTTGGTCTAAGTTTTCTAATTCATTTTCTTGTAATTGTAAAGCGGCTAATTCTTCGTGTAAATGTTGCTTATAGCTTTCTGTTTTTTCAAAATCTTCTTTCTGCGTAATAAGACTTTGTAATTTTTTCTCGTTTTCTTTCCACTTAGTAAAAGAGCCTTGGTATTCCGCTAATTCTTTTTGGGTAGAAGCCAGCGCATCAATAACGGTTCGTTGAAAATCGGTATCGCCGAGGGCCATGGTATCGAACTGTTGGTGAAGGTCTACTAGTTTGCTGGTTAAATCTTTTAAAATAGTAAGTGTAACCGGTGTATCATTTATAAATGCTCTCGATTTTCCTTGTGCGTTAATTTCTCTTCTAATAATAAGCTCATCGTTTAATTCAATTTCATTTTCTTCAAAAAACGAACTATGAATTTTAGCATCGTTTAGCTTAAATATTCCTTCGATAAAACATTTTTTACTTGCCTCCCTGCAAACAGTGCTATCGGCGCGGTCGCCCAATATTAAACCAAGGGCACCCATGATTATACTTTTACCCGCACCCGTTTCCCCTGTGATTACAGAGAGTTGGTTGGATAGATCAATGCTTAGATGATCTATTAAGATATAATTTTGTATTTCTAATTTGGTTAACATCGCAAGCTGCAATATACATTACCCGAAAATGATGCACAAATTTTGTTACTAAGAACGACTACTGTTTTAGACAGCGCTGTATGCCTGATTTTGCTTTCTGGTCTAAGGAATTTTTGAAAGCGTGGTTTTTCATAGCAATACAGGTATTAAAATACTCGATGGCTTTAGAAAATAAGCCCCTGTGCTCATAAATTAAGCCTATTTGTAAAGCGGCACGGGCTGCAAAATATTCAGTCAGGTTTTCTCCTTTTTCTATGGCCGATTTATAGAAGCGTATCGCATTCTCGTCGTCCTTCATTAAATCATAGATGCGCGCAAGGCGGTAAGCGAATTCAGTTTTATCGGCATCTGTGGTAAAGTCGTTGGAGGTTTTACCTGCAAGAATGGCAAGGGCTTGTGATTGATAACCGCCGTCACTGAGTAATCTTGCTTTTAATAAAACAGGGTGGGGCCAGTTGCCTTTTTTAGCATTTTGAAAAGCGAGTTTGTCGGCATCGGTAATTTGATTGCCTTGAGATAAAACATTGCTCCTATATGCTGCTGCTTTTTTAGTATCGCCTTGTATGTAGGCAATCCAGCTTAATTTTTCATAGGCATCTTTCACATAAAATTTACCTTTGAAAGTAGAAATAAATTCTGTGAAAGCTTTTTGTGCTTTCTCTAATTTTAATTCATTAATATAAGCATAGCCTATTTCATATTGCCAGAAAGGAAGTGGCAGATAAGCTTCAGACATTTCCATTTCTTGTATAATATTCAATGCTTTGCCAGACTGCTGATTATTTAAATATAAATTAACGGCCATATAAGAATGGTAGTGATTTTTTTTAAAATCATAGGGGGTCGATTCTATAAAAGCAAAGGCTTTTGCTTTATTCCCTTCAAAATTCATCAACATATAAGGATACACAATCAAAGCCTCGTTTCTAGTTCTAGCACTGTATTCATCTTTGCTATTAATATATTTAAGTACTAAGGCATTGCCCTCGGTAATTTTACCAGTCATGCCTAGCAAACCTGTCATCCATTGATAGGCTTTAGGAACAGTGCCAATAATGGTAGTCATTAAGCCATAGTAAACATCGCCTTGTGTGAATTTGGGAAAGGCTTTTTTATTGTCTTTAAATGTCAGGTAGGCTTTTCTAAAATCTAAGGCAGCATCGAGGTTTTTATCAAAACGAATTGCCACTATTGATTTATGTATATGTGTTACACCAATACAGTATAAATAATAAGGTGATTGCTTGGGGCCTGATTCAAAAAGCCGCATTCGCTTTTCAAATTGAGGAAATAATTTTTCGTAGTCGCTTCTACTTTCATTAAAAAATAATTGATAAAAATCGGCGTAGCTTTCAAGTAATGGATTGATTAAGTTTTGAGGACTTGTTTTTTTCTCCAGCTCTAACCATTTTCTAGCTTCAGGAATTCTTAATGAAGTAATGGCATCGTAAATTTGTTGAGACTTATCATTCCAATTATATTGTAATTGAGCAGATAGGTTTTCGCCCAGTCCCAAAAATAAAATTATAACTAAGTACCACTTTCTCATAGGGTAAAAATAAAGAAAGGGCAGCTGTTAGGCCACCCTTTCGTGTATATTTTTTAAAACTATTTTAGTTCTATTTCTTTTTAGACTCCTTGGTAACATCTTCCTCTACTAAAATACGACCGCAGTTTTCACATACGATGATTTTTTTGTGCAAGCGAATTTCACTTTGACGTTGAGGAGGGATAGAGTTAAAGCAACCGCCACAAGCATCTCTTTCTACTGTTACAACAGCCAAGCCATTGTGGTAGCTATTTCTGATACGGTCGTAGCTGTATAATAAACGCTCGTCAATATGGCCACGGGCATCTTCGCTATTCTTTCTTAATTCCTTCTCTTCAATTTCAGTATCTGCAATAATTTTCTCTAATTCGCTTTTCTTATGTGTTAAAACACCATCTTTTACAGCAATTGTTTTCTTAGCAGCGTCCAAGATCTTAATTTTTTCTCCTAATTCTTCGTTTGCATCGCGAATATGCTTTTCGCCTAATTTAATCTCTAGGCCTTGCATTTCTAATTCTTTGTTAATGGCTTCAAACTCACGATTGTTTTTAACGTTGTCGCTTTGTTTTTCATATTTAGCAATTAATTCCTCACTTGTTTTTATCATTGCTTTTTTCTCATCGATAAATTCAGTGATGCCATTAATTTCTTCTTCAATTCTAGTTTGTCTGTTTTGCAAACCTTGAACTTCATCTTCTAAATCTTTTACTTCCATAGGTAATTCACCACGAAGAATTTCAATTTCATCGATGCTACTATCTACTCTTTGAAGCTTATAAAGATTAACTAATTTTTCTTCAACCGAAAAGTCTTTGACTGATGCCATATTTTCAAATTTTTTGGATGCTCTTAAATAAGTGAACCTCAATCTTTAAGGTAGTGCACAGGTTCTGTGTTTACCAAGGATTCGAGGACGGCAAAGGTAGGGAATTTAAGCTTTAAATTTGCAACAATTAGGGAAGCCACCCATTGTTCGCTCTGGCCATGGCCTATATCTACGAGTAAAATCTGGCCATCGGCCTCAAAAAAGTCGTGGTATTTAAGGTCGCTGGTAATAAAACAGTCAATATTTTGGGCCTTGGCATCATTGATTAGGAAACTGCCCGAGCCTCCACATAAGGCTATGGTTTTCAATGGCTTTTTTATAAAATGGGTATGTTTTAAGACTGATAAATTCAATTTTTCTTTGACCCATTGTAGAAATGCTGCCTCGTCGGTTTCAAGAGGAAGCTCGCCCACCAGTCCCGAACCAATTTCTCCACCATTTTGGTCCTTAAAACCTGGTTTGGGTGTTAAAATTCTCCTATTTTCTAGATGAAGCCTGTCGGCAAGGGTTTTATTGACCCCATCTAGTAGGTTGTCTAAATTGGTATGAATAGCGTAAAGGGCAATATTATTTTGGATGGCTTTCACCACTACTCTCGATACAAAATGATGACTATTAAATTGCTTCAGCCCTTTAAAAACAATGGGATGATGGCTCACAATTAAGTTGCAGCCTTTGGCAATGGCTTCGTCCACCACGGCCTCGGTACAATCTAAAGAACACAAAACGCCGCTGCATTCATGGTCGGGATTGCCTACAATGAGGCCTGCATTATCATATGGCTCTTGCCAAGCTAGGGGTGCCCAATTTTCTAAGGCAGCAATAATATTATTAATTTGCATACCTAAAATTAAATATAAAACCCAACTATTTAAGTTTTAAATTGTTAAACAAATTATGAAAAAGGCAGTCTCCGTTTTTTGGTTTAGAAGAGATTTAAGATGGCAGGATAATGTTGGATTATATTATGCATTATATCAGGCCAAATTAGAGGGGCATCAGGTGCTCCCTATATTTGTTTTTGATAAAAATATTTTAGATCAATCCGAAGACAAGGCCGATAGAAGGGTAGACTTTATTCATCAAACCCTTACTCGTTTACAAACAGAATTGGTTGCAAAAGGAAAATCGCTTTGGGTGCAATATGGCAAACCCATTGAAGTGTTTGAAAAATTATTTACTGAATTTAATATAGCCTCTGTATACACGAATCATGATTATGGTCCGAAGGCGAATGCAAGAGATAAAGCTATTGAAGCGCTTGCCATAAAAAAAGGCGCCAATTATCATCATTATAAAGACCAAGTTATTTTTGAAAAAGACGAGGTAATTAAAGACGATGGCAAGCCTTATACTATTTATACGCCTTATGCGAATAAATGGAGAGCGGTTTGGGCGCAGAAAATTCCTAAAAAACATCCTTCCGAAAAACTACTCGATTATTTTTTAGATACGAAGGCTTTTAAACTTCCTACTTTAAAAGAAATTGGTTTTGAAAAAACAGATTTAGTCATTCCTCCTATGAGTTATGATACTAAGCTGGTGAAAAATTATACAGAGCAGAGAAATTTCCCTGCATTAAATGCTACCACGCATTTAAGTGTGCATTTGCGCTTTGGCACTATATCGGCAAGAACATTAGCCTTAGAAACACAAAGTTTAAATTCCACTTTTTTTAATGAATTAATTTGGCGCGATTTTTATCATATGATTTTATGGCATTTTCCACATATAGCCGAAGGAAAATCTTTTAAACCAAAATATGATTTAATTAAGTGGCGCAATAATGAAAAAGAATTTGAAGCCTGGTGCCAGGGCAAAACGGGTTACCCAATTGTGGACGCGGGTATGCGTGAATTAAATACAACTGGTTTTATGCACAATAGAGTGCGTATGATTGTAGCTAGTTTTTTAACCAAGCATTTATTAATTGATTGGCGTTGGGGCGAAGCTTATTTCGCACATAAATTATTAGACTTTGATTTAGCTGCGAATAATGGTGGCTGGCAGTGGGCTAGTGGAAGTGGTTGCGATGCAGCGCCTTATTTCAGAGTATTCAACCCGCGTTTACAAACTGAAAAGTTTGATAAAGAATTAAAATACATTAGGCAATGGGTGCCCGAGTTTGATAGTTTGGAATATCCAAAACCTATTGTGGTGCACGAAGAAGCCCGCGAGCGTGTGTTAGCAGCTTATGCGAAAGCTTTGAAGGATTAATAAAGTGTAAGAAAATAGTAAAGGAATTATTAAAGAAACTACTTGACTATACTTGAATAAGTTTTTTCTAATTGAGCTATTGCTTTTCTTCCTGTATCTCCCATATCAATCGTAAAATCGTTTACATATAAATTTATGTGCTGACGCATTACATCTTCAGACATTTCTTGTGAATGCATTTTTATGTACTCGGGTAAAATCTCGTAGCTATTTTTAAAAGCATATTGCACACTTTGTTTAATAAGTGCATCTATGTTTGCAATATCATTAGGGTCAATATCATTTCTTGCAATAATGCCGCCCAGCGGAATAGGCGCATTATAAGTTTCTTCAAAATAAGTACCCAGGTCCATCCATTTGCTTAAGCCTTTAGAAGCATAGGT
>CALDSE010000012.1 GCA_937911175.1 uncultured Sediminibacterium sp. | reverse complement strand
TATAATAAACTTTATGGTGCTAGAGAGATACAAACAAACATACAAAAGTACATTGAGGATCCGATTTCAGATGAAATTTTAAAAATGTCGTTTGTATTTATCATTAGGGCAAAAGTATATAAAAATAAAAAGCAGATGAAAGCAATGATACAAACAGCTATGCAAATGGATCATAGTTGGGAATCGGTCATAGCTGCTTATAAAAAAGTATATCAATCAATTGCGTAAATTAATTATAAAATATTAAATTTTAAATATGCCAATATTTGCAAAAGAAACAGTTTCTATTATATTAGGAGGCGGAGCGGGTTCAAGACTACACCCACTTACTGCCAGCAGATCCAAACCCGCAGTGCCCATCGGAGGAAAATACCGATTGGTAGATATTCCTATTAGCAATTGTATCAATAGTAATTTGAATAGAATATTTGTGTTAACACAATTTAATTCTGCTTCCTTGAATCAGCATATTAAAAACACTTATCATTTTAGCGCTTTTAGTTCTGGTTTTGTAGATATTCTAGCGGCAGAACAAACACCTGATAATCCGGGATGGTTTCAAGGAACTGCCGATGCAGTGAGACAGTCTTTAAGGCATTTAGCCAAAATGGATTTTGAGTACGTGCTTATTTTAAGTGGAGATCAATTATATCAAATGGATTTTAGTAAGATGATTGAGGCGCATAAAAAAACTGGTGCGGCTTTAACCATTGCCACTATTCCAGTGGGGGAAAGAGAGGCGCCAGAGTTTGGTATATTAAAATCGAATCAAGAAAATGTTATTACTTCTTTTGTAGAAAAACCAAAAAAAGAAATATTAAAAGATTGGACAAGCGATACGGGTACTGAAATGAAAGCGCAGGGGCGTAATTATTTAGCTTCTATGGGTATTTATGTTTTTAATAAAGAAATATTGCATCAATTTTTAAACGAACTACATCCTAATGCCACCGATTTTGGAAAAGAAATTATTCCAGACTCTATTGCAAACTATAAAGTGTTGAGTTATCAGTACGATGGTTATTGGACCGACATTGGAAATATTTATTCTTTTTTTGAAGCCAATATTGCTTTAACCCAAGATGTTCCTTTGTTTAATTTATTTGATAGTGCACAAAAAGTATACACAAGAGCTAGAATGTTACCACCCGCTAAAGTAAGCGGTACTATAATTAATAAAGCCATTTTGGCGGAGGGTTGTATTATTCACGCGAAAGAAGTAACTAGTTCTGTTGTGGGTATTCGTGCAAGAGTAGGAAAGGATACCGTTATTAAGCATACCTATATTATGGGTTGTGATTATTATGAAAATATTGATCAAATTGAGCAGAAGAATAAAAAAGGCATACCCATTTTAGGTATTGGTGAAAGATGTATTATTGAAGATGCTATCATTGATAAAAACTGCTCTATTGGTAATGATGTAAGCATTAAAGGGGGAGCGCATTTAGAAAAATTAGACCACCCTTTATATACTATTAAAGATGGTATTGTGGTGGTAAAAAAAGGAGCGGTCATTCCTAATGGGTACATAATATAAAGTGTAATACGAAAATTGTAAATACATAATTTAAGCTACATGAATACAGCCTATACTGGAAATAAAGTCCAACTTAGTTTTTGGCAAATATGGAATATGTGTTTTGGATTTTTCGGCATTCAATTTGGTTGGAGTTTGCAAATGGGCAATATGAGTGCGATCTATGAATTTTTAGGCGCTACGCCTGAACAAATTCCAGGTTTATGGTTGGCAGCTCCTATGACAGGTTTATTAGTGCAACCCATTGTAGGTTATTTCAGCGACCGTACCTGGCATCCAAAATTAGGCAGAAGAAGACCCTTCTTTTTAGTAGGGGCTATCTTAAGTTCAGCATTATTATTTGTAATGCCCAATGCTGGGTCAATATGGATTGCAGCAGGGGTATTATGGGTTTTAGATTCTAGTATTAATGTGACCATGGAACCCTTTAGAGCCTTTGTTGCAGATAATTTAGATGAAAAGCAACGCTCTCGTGGATTTGCCATGCAGTCCATGTTTATAGGACTAGCTTCATTTATTGCAGGCTATTTACCAATGGTGTTGGTGAATTGGTTTGATGTATCTAGAGAAAAAACAAATGGTTCTATTCCTCAAAATATTTTACTTTCCTTTTATATTGGAGGGGTTGTGTTTTTAGTATCGGTATTGTATACTGTTTTTAAGAGTAAGGAATATCCTCCTTCTGAAACAGCGTCAAATGCAGCAGAAAATAAAACGGGCATTATAAAAGAAATTATTGATTCATTAATACATATGCCCGTACAAATGAAAAGATTAGCCTTGGTTAATTTTATTACTTGGCCAGGACTATTTTTAATGTGGTTTTATTATAGTACGGGTGTGGCTAGTCAATTATTTCATGGCGACCCTCTCACAAATAGTGATACCTATACTATGGGATTAGAACATGCCAATACTACTTCTGCTATTTTAAACCTAGTCACTTTTGGTTTTTCATTTAGTTTGCCTTTTTTAGTAGGTAAGTTGGGTAAGAAGTTAACGCATACTGCATGTTTATTAATAGGAGGCTTAGGATTAATTTCAGTTTACTATGTGCAGCAACCTAATTTATTGTATGTAAGTATGGGATTAGTTGGTATTGCTTGGGCTTCTATTTTATCGATGCCTTATTCAATGTTGTCAAGTTTTATTCCAGTTCAAAAAATGGGTATCTATATGGGTATATTCAATTTCTTCATTGTCTTGCCTGAAATCTTAGCCTCCATCTTTTTTGGAAAGATCATGTCTACCTATTTACATAACGATAGGTTAATGGCTGTTCAAATAGGAGGTTTCTTATTAGTATTAGCAGGTATTGTCTGCGCCATTATTATTAAAGAGGAAAAGATTAAAGAGTAGAAAAAATAAAGAGAAATAAAAGGAGAGAAGATAGAAAGAAGAGCCATTAAGAGAATAAAAAAGTTAAAATAAATATGAAAACTTGTTTTTTACACCGCCCAGTTTTATTGACTATTCTGCTATTGAATTTTGTAATATTTTCAGAAGTTAATGGTCAAACAACAGAAGCGTATCCTACTAATTGGTTTACGCAAATGCAATTCAATAAAATTCAAATTTTATTTAGAAACAGAGATGCTAATTTTTCTAAGGCTACAGTGAATGCAAATTATCCGGGCTTGAAAGTGTTGGGAATACATCATTTTGAAAATGGGCATTATATAGCGGTGGATATTGAAATTACCGCCACTGCAAAACCAGGAACCGTAAATTTTGTTTTTAACAATAAGGGAGAGAAAACAAATACCCCTTGGTCATTACTTCCAAGGCGAAAGGGAAGAGGAACTTTGTTTGCACAAGGTATTAATCCATCCGACCTTATTTATTTTTTAATGCCTGATCGTTTTAGTAATGCCGATGTTTCTAATGACCGTATAGCAGGATTAAAAGACCAGTCTTTAAATAGAGACTCTATTTTTTTAAGACATGGGGGCGATTTAAAAGGGGTAACCAATCATTTGGATTATTTTGAAAAACTTGGTGTTTCAACTTTATGGATGACGCCTGTGATTGAAAATGATATGCCTGATAGAACTGAACATGGTTATGCAGCTACAAATAATTATGCGATTGAAAAACGTTTAGGTGGAGACCAGGCTTATTTAACATTAAGCGATAGCCTGCATAAAAGAGGCATGAAATTAATTCAAGACATTGTATATAATCATTTTGGTCGTTTTCATTTCTTAGTCCAAGATGCGCCTGACAAAAATTGGGTACATCAGTGGCCTTCTTATACACAGACACATTATAGAGAACAAGCAGTATTTGATCCTCATCACTCAAAAGTGGATGCAGAGAAAATGATTAACGGTTGGTTTACTACCGAAATGCCCGATGTGAATCAAGAGAATCCCTTTGTAGAAAAATATTTAACACAAAATGCTATTTGGTCTGTTGAAACCTATGGTATTGACGCTTTCAGAATAGATACCTATAAGTACTGTAATGTAGAAGTAATGAATAGATTGAATCAAGCCCTTATTGATGAGTATCCAAATATATTTGCCTATGGAGAGTGTTGGGTAGATGGAGTTTCTTCTCAGGCTTATTATGTTCGAAATAATTTAAATATTCCCTACAAAAGCAATTTACATGCTACTTCCGATTTTCATTTATTGTTTTCAGGTATTTTACCCGCACTCAATGAAAAAAATGATTGGAGTGGAGGGGTGATTAAATTATACAATACTTTAAGCAATGACTATTTATACAAAGTGCCTAGTAATAATGTGATATTTTTAGACAATCACGATATGACGCGTATACATTCTTCTTTAGGAGAAAGTATACCCAAAACTAAAATGGCCTATGCTTGGCTAATGACCTCTAGAGGTATTCCTCAAATGTATTATGGTTCTGAAGTTTTAATGAAGGGCATCTCCAATCCAGATGGCTGGGTAAGACTAGATTTTCCTGGTGGATGGGCAGGCGATAAAAAGAATGCTTTTACAGAAGTAGGCATGACAGACCAAGAAAAAGATTTTTTACATTATGTGCAGCTATTGGGTACTTATAGAAAATCATCCGCCGCTTTAAAGACAGGGGAGATGATGCAATACCTTCCAGAAGATGGATTGTATGTCTATTTTAGATATACCAAGGGGCAAACTATTATGTGTGTGATGAATACTGATAACAAAGAAAGAAAACTTAATTTTGAAAAATATGCTGAAAGAACCGATGGGTTTAAAGGCGGAAAAGATATTGTGACGGGTGCGCAAATAGGAAACGAATTTACAATGGCTGCTATGAGTATGCAAGTGATTGAATTAACGAAATAATTATGCCAAAATACGAGGATCTTCATTTTGTAGATACCAAGCAAGCTGTTTGGAACTACTCTTTATTTACAGATGAAGATGTGCATAATTTTCAAAATGGTACACACTATTCATTATATACCTTATTTGGAAATAAACAATTAGAAGTATCGGGTACTAAAGGAACTTACTTTGCTGTATGGGCACCTAATGCAACAGCCGTATATGTAAAAGGAAATTTTAATGATTGGAATAATCAAACCCATTTATTAATAGTAAGACAAGATAGTTCTGGTATTTGGGAGGGCTTTGTTCCAGGTATACATCAAGGAGAAGTATATAAATACCATATACATGGCTATAAAGGGGTGAAGCTTGATAAAGGCGACCCCTTTGCTAATTATTGGGAACTAAGACCCTTGACCGCTTCTATTACCTGGCAAACGAATTATGCATGGAAGGATGCAAAGTGGATAGAGCAAAGAAAAATTAAAAACAGAACCGACCAACCTTATGCTGTCTACGAAGTACATTTGGCTAGTTGGATGCGCCCTAATAAAAACGATGAAAGTTCTTATAATTCCTATATCCAACTTATTGATTTATTAGTTCCTTATGTAAAAGAAATGGGTTTTACCCATGTTGAATTCATGCCTGTGATGGAACATCCTTTTGATGGTAGCTGGGGTTATCAAGGGGTAGGATTTTTTGCACCCACTTCTCGTTTTGGCAACCCACAAGAATTTGCGGCCTTGGTAGAAGCCTTTCATGCAGCAGAAATTGGTGTTATTCTAGACTGGGTACCTTCTCATTTTCCATATGATGCCCATGGCTTGTTTATGTTTGACGGTACCAATACTTATGAGTATGCCGATATGCGAAAAGGCTATCACCCCGATTGGAACTCTTATATATTCAATTATAAAAGAGGGGAAGTAAAATCTTTTTTAATAAGCAGTGCACGTTTTTGGTGTGATCAATTTCATATCGACGGATTAAGGGTAGACGCCGTGAGTTCTATGTTAAGATTAGATTATAGTAGGGAAGCAGGTGAATGGGAACCGAATGAATTTGGGGGTAATGGAAATATTGAAGCCATTGCTTTTATAAAAGACTTAAATGAAACCTTATACCGAGACTTCCCTTATATACAAACCATTGCTGAAGAAGCCTCTGATTGGCCGGGTATAAGTAAGCCCACTTTTATGGATGGCTTGGGCTTTGGTATGAAATGGATGATGGGTTGGATGCATGATACTTTAGATTATTTTAAATTGGATCCTTTGTTTAGGTCAATGCAGCAGGATAAGTTTTCTTTTTCCATGATGTATTTTTATGATGAGAGTTTTATGTTGCCTTTAAGCCACGATGAAGTAGTACATGGTAAAAGCCCTTTAATTTATAAAATGCCTGGGGATGATTGGCAAAAATTTGCAAACCTAAGATTGATGTTTACCTATATGTTTATGCACCCTGGTGCTAAACTATTATTTATGGGGAATGAATTTGCGGCTACCAAGGAATGGAATTATACTACCGAATTACAATGGGACTTATTAAAAATAGAATCTCATGCAGGAATGCGCAAAACGGTGCAAGCCTTAAATGAAATATACAAGAACAACCCTGCTTTATATGAATTACAATTTGACCCTACCGGTTTTGAATGGGTAGAGATTAATAAAAGAGAGGAGGCAGTAATTGCTTTTAAAAGAAAGGGTCTAAAACCTGAAAATGATATTTTGGTGGTGATGAATATGACACCCGTTCCTAGACATCAATTCCCGATTCATGTAGCAGGAAAAAAAGTTTGGAATGAAATTTTCAACTCTGATGCTAAAAAATATGGAGGCGCCGGAGACTTAACCAATACAAGTATTTTGGTGCATCCTCAAGATGAAAAGGGAGAATGGAGCCAGGTTTTGTTGAACTTACCTGCATTATCGGCAATTGTCTTAGTATAATTTCTAAGATTTTATTTCATTTAATATATTCATTTTCAATTGTTTAATTAGCACTTGATAAATTTTAATAGCTGTACGAACATTTTCGGCTAAGTTTTCCACATTTAAGTAGAACTGAGCAATGGTAACAATTAGGTAACAATTAGTTATGAACTTTGCGGTGTAATCCAACACCTAAAAAACAAAATGTATGAAAGCTACAAACAAAGCGATGTTGTATGAAGCCGTTTCGGAATTTATACAGTTGCACGCCTTCGATCATTTATTGGACAATGAATTAGCACAGTTGAAAAGTTTACTCAATGCATACACGCTAGCCGAAGAGGGTAGTGAAATGCATGAAATTAGCAGCAAATTAATTCCTTTGTTAAGCAAAGCGAATTTCTTTGTAGAAACTATTTCACCTGCTGCCATTCAATTATGGTTTTATGCTTTATCCTACAACGAAATACCAATTGGTGGTATGATGCAGGATTTTAGCAGTACCAATGAATTAGTAAACTAGATTTACTAAAGTTTTTACTTTATTAAATTGTGATAATAAAAAAGGCCTCCTTTTTAAGGGAGGCCTTTTCTGTAAATAATATTATTGATCTTGTTCTTTCTTGTCTAATATTATAAATATTTTTCTATTCTAATACAATTAGGTACTAGAATAAACCCTTTGTTAGTTTAGTTTTACCTTCTCCGATTTTGAAACCATTGTGATAAATTTCTACTAAATATTCTCCTTCAGTAAAGCTTACATTTTTGATATCATAGCTTACAGGTAAATCTTTATTTTGTTCGTATTGAACTGATACTTTGTTAGAATAGCCTTTGGCACCATCTTCTCTTGTATTTATTTTACCAGTTTCGTTGAAAGCTTTGCCATCTGGACCAGTGATACTAACAAATAACTCTTGTGCTCCTGTTGGAGTGATTTTGTTTCTATCAATTTGGAAAGACAAGCGAATGGTATTCGCTCTTTTAGTGTTGCTCGTTACTTTTTCAGTGCCGTCATCTTTAACTCTTAAAGCTTGAATGCTAAAAGTAGAGGCGTGTAAAGTAGAACCAATATCTTGTAATCTTTCTCTCTCTTTTTGAGTAGCCGTTAAATTCGTATTTAAGGTTGTATTCGTAGTATTTAAAACTTCGTTTTTAGCAGTTAAATCTTTGTTTTCAGCTTGTGCTTTACTAAGGTCTGCAAATAGGTTAGTTACCTTGCCATTTAAATCGGCAATTAAAGTTTTGGCTTCTGCTAATTCTACATCTGTAGCATTTTGCTTGCGCAAAATAGTACTGATATTAGATTTCAATTTTTGAATTTGATTAGACTTGTCTAATAAATCACCTTGAAGGCTTGTATTTTGGTTGGTTAAAGAGTCTGCTTTAGCAGAAACTTCTATAAATTCAGCTTGAATTTTTGCTTTAGCACTGTCAATCACAGCTATTTTGTTGTCATAGGTAGTAATAATGTCCACTTTTGAACTACTGAAATATATCCAAGAGCCAATAATGACTAATACTAAAACCCCAATGGTTATTTTACTGCTCATGCTAGAAGATTCGTTACTCATAAATTTTTTTAGTTTAAGGCTACAAAGATACAAAAAATCGAACAGATTACTAAAAATTATACGCTGAGTTAATAGGGGGTTGATTTTTAGCCAATTATTTTAAAATATTTAAGATTCAAGCATGACTTATCTTTATATTTGAATATGCCTACTTCCAAAATTATAGCTAACTGGAAAAAGAATGTTTTTGATGCCATTTATTGGCTAGAAGGCGAAGAGTCATATTATATAGACAAGGTCGTAGACTATGCCGAAAAGCAACTACTTCCTGAAGCTGAGCAGGCTTTTAACCTTACTATTTTTTATGGCAAGGATGCAGAATGGTCGGAGATTATGAACGCATGTAAACGTTATCCTGTTTTTGCAGAGCGTCAGGTGGTCATTATTAAAGAGGCCCAATTAATGGGTCAAATTGAAAAGCTGGAATCCTATGTAGAAAATCCTTTGTCTTCTACCATTTTAATTGTGGCGTATAAGGACAAAAACATAGATGGTCGTAAAACCTTTGGTAAACTATTAAAGTCCAAAACCACTTTTATTGCTACTAAAAAAATGTATGATAGTAAGCTGCCAGAATGGGTGAATGAATGGGTGGCAGATAGAGGCTTTCAGATTGCACCCAAAGCGGTACAAATTTTAGTAGATCATATTGGCAATGATTTAAGTAGAATACAAAATGAATTAGAAAAGCTTATTGTGAATTTAGGTGATCGCAAGAAAATGACCGAAGATGATATTGAAAAGTACATTGGCATAAGTAAAGAGTACAATGCCTTTGAGTTTCAAGAGGCTGTGGGCCAAAAAAACTTTGCCAAAGCCATTCGAATGATTCAATATTTTGAATCCAATAATAAAGCAGCCCCCATACAATTAATACTACCTACTTTATATGCTTTCTTTTCTAAGCTATATGCTATTTATGGTTTGAATAGTAGTGATGAAAAAAGAATCATGAGTGAAGTAGGCATTTCCTTTTTTGCAGTGAAAATTTATTTAGCTGCACTAAGACAGTATTCATATTCAAAAGTGGAACATATTCTATTATTAATACACGAATATAATTTAAGAGTAGTAGGTATTAATGATGCCGATAATACCGATGCCGATTTATTAAAAGAATTGGTTGTTAAAATTATGGATGTTCCTGAAAAGCAGCCAGCCTAAGATTATTGATATTTCTTTAAAATAGCCGCTGTGGTTATTTTGTCTTTGGCTAGTTGTGCTTTTAAGGCCTCTAGCCCATCAAACTTTACTTCGCCTCTAATATATTCATACACCATGACTGTTAAATTTTGCTCATAAATATCTTGATCAAAATCTAAAATATGTACTTCAATGACTTTCTTCTGTCCATCCACGGTAGGTCGTATGCCAATATTCATCATACCATTATAAATAGTATCTCCTAAACATTTTCCTTTTACTTTAACGGCGTATACACCATTGGAAGGAATAATCTTTTCTTCATTATTAATATGCAAATTCGCAGTGGGAAATCCGATGGTGCGTCCAATTTGATTACCTCTTACAACAAATCCATCAAACAAATAAGGATAGCCTAAGAGCGCATTGGCTTTTTCAATTTGATGTTCTTGTATATAGTTTCTAATATGGGTAGAACTTACAATTTCATCACTTATAATTTTTTCATGAATCTGTTCTACTTTAAAGCCAAGTTCGTTTCCAAACTTTTGCAAGAGCTCGAAATTTCCATTGCGGCCATTTCCAAACCTGTGATCATAGCCTACTAAAATTGTATGTGGGTGGAAACGGTCAAATAAAAAGGTTTTGACATATGCATCGGCAGTTAAATTAGAGAAAGCGTAATCAAAATTAACAACCACTAAATGGTCAATACCGCTTTGCGTTAGTAATTCAATGCGTTCTTCTAGGCTGGTCAATTGTTTGATTTCTCCAGGGATAGAAGATATTACTTTTCTTGGGTGGGGATGAAAGGTGACAATGACTGTTTCTCCCTTCATTTCAAGGGCTATTTGCTTCATTCTACTAATAATCTCTTGATGGCCTATATGCACTCCATCAAAGGCTCCCGTAGTAATAACGGCATTTTTAAAAGCAGGTAATTGATTCAAATCGTGGTGAACAGTCATCTTCATTGTCTAAATATGGCACAAATGTAAAACAATTGTACCTTTGTGCCACAAACCAATTTAGATTCATGTCATTGTATGCCCAACGCGGTGTCTCCGCTCAAAAAGAAGAAGTCCATGCGGCCATTAAGGACCTTGACCAAGGCTTATATCCCAATGCTTTTTGTAAGTTATATGCCGACTACTTAGGGGGTCAATCTGACTATATTAATATTATGCATGCCGATGGGGCAGGTACCAAAAGTATACTGGCCTATCTCTATTGGAAAGAAACAGGAGACGCGACTGTTTGGAAAGGCATTGCACAAGACGCCATTGCCATGAATTTAGACGATTTATTATGTGTAGGTATTTATGATCAAATATTATTCTCTTCCACCATTGATCGCAATAAATTAGTGATTACGGGAGAAGTATTAAGCGAGGTTATCAATGGTACTCAAGATTTTTTTAATACGCTGAAAAAATTCGGCATTCAAATTGAATTTTTAGGTGGAGAAACTGCCGATGTGGGAGATGTAGTGAGAACAATTGCTGTAAATGGAACCATGACAGCAAGATGGCCCAAGGAAAAACTCATTACCAATGATAAAATTGCTGCGGGGCAAGTCATTGTTGGTTTTTCTAGTTATGGTCAAGCAAGTTATGAGACTGCCTATAATAGTGGACTAGGTAGTAATGGACTTACCAGTGCAAGGCATGATGTTTTGGAGCATAGCTATGCAAAAAAATATCCTGAAACTTTTGAACCAAGTTTGAAAGAGGAAGTGGTTTATATTGGAAAAAACAAAATGACCGATACATTAGACATTCCTGGCTTTGGTGCTGTTAGTATTGGTAAATTATTATTAAGTCCCACGCGTACTTATGCACCACTTGTGAAAGCTATACTAGACAAGCATTTTGAGGCAGTGAAAGGAATGATACATTGTAGTGGGGGTGGACAAACAAAATGTATGAAGTATTTGCCTGGCCCTATGCGTATTGTGAAAGATAATTTTTTAGAGGTACCTCCTATATTTAATTTGATTCAAGAAAATTCTGGAGCGAACGCTAAAGAAATGTATCAAGTATTTAATATGGGTCACCGTTTAGAAATTTTTACGGATGAAAAATCGGCAATGGATTTAATTGCCTTGGCAAAGACTTTTCAAATTGAAGCGCAAATTATTGGAAGGGTGGAAGCATCTACTGAAAAAGAGTTAATTTTAAAAGGTAGTTTTGGAACAGAAATTTTTAGCTATTAATTTTACACTAACAAACTAAGATATGAGCGAAATAGTAGTGCAATTAGAAAATGTAAATATTTATCAAAGTGGTAATCTCATTTTGCAAGATGTAAATTTTACGGTTCAAAAAGGAGAGTTTGTGTATTTAGTAGGTAAAACAGGTACTGGAAAAAGTAGTTTATTGAAATCTTTATATGGAGAAGTAAGTATCACTGAAGGAAAAGGAATGGTGGTAGGCCATGATTTAAAAGATATGGATTGGAAGAAGCTACCTTTTTTAAGAAGAAATTTAGGAGTCGTTTTTCAGGACTTTCAATTATTAACCGATAGAAATGTACACGAGAATTTACGTTTTGTACTAAAAGCAACAGGTTGGGAAGATGAAAGGTTGGTGGAGCGAAAAATAGAAGATGTACTGGCTAAGGTAGGGCTTCAAAATAAAGGCTTTAAAATGACCTATGAGATGAGTGGTGGCGAGCAACAAAGAGTGGATATTGCCAGGGCCTTATTAAATTCCCCTAAATTAATACTAGCAGACGAGCCAACAGGAAGTTTAGACCCAGAAACTAGCGATGAAATCATGCAATTATTATTCCAAATAGCCAAGGACGACGGAACCGCAATCGTTATGGCAACACACGACTTTATGGTCGTTAATAAGTTCCCTTCAAGAACACTAACTACCCTTGGAGGTAGGCTCATTCCACAAGTTTAATTTTTCTCCACTAATTGTACACAAAACAGCATTTAGGCCTTGATTTCTAGGCTCTTTTTCTTATGTTCGCAGACATAAAATAGAAGTTAACAAGTGAGACTAAAGTCATTAGAAATCAAAGGGTTCAAGAGCTTTGCTGACAAAACAATTGTAAGTTTTGATGATGGAATTACGGGCATTATTGGGCCAAATGGTTGTGGTAAAAGTAATATCATTGATAGTATAAGATGGGTAATAGGAGAACAGAAAATTTCAGCTTTAAGAAGTGAGAATTTAGATTCTTTAGTTTTTAACGGAAGTAAAACCCGTTCTGCAAGTAGTATGGCCGAAGTGAGCCTTACTTTTGAAAATACTAAAAACTTATTACCTACCGAGTTTAGCACCATTACCGTAACGCGTCGTTTTTATAAAAACGGAGAGAGTGAATACCGTTTAAATGATGTGGCTTGTCGTTTGAAAGACATCCATAATTTATTTTTAGATACAGGCGTAAGTACCGACAGCTATGCCATTATCGAATTAGGTATGGTAGATGATATCATTAAAGATAAAGACAATAGTCGTCGTAGAATGTTAGAACAAGCGGCGGGTATCACTATTTACAAAACAAGAAAGAAAGAAGCGAAAAATAAATTAGATGCGACTGAACAAGATTTAGCCCGTATCGAAGATTTATTGTTTGAAATTAATAATCAGTTAAAAACTTTAGAGAACCAAGCTAAAAAAGCAGAAAAGTATTTTGAAATCAAAAAAGATTACAAAGACACTGCTATTGAACTAGCCAAGGCTTCTTTAGAAGGCTTTAATGTTAGCTATAAAGAGCTAAATGAGCAACAAGAAGCAGAAACAGATAAGAAATTTCAATTAGAAGCTGCTATTGCATTGGAAGAAGCTGCTTTAGAACAGGAGCGTGTGGTTTTTATTGAAAAAGAGAAGGGCTTGCAGGCAATGCAGCATCAGTACAACGATAGCTTATCTACACTTAGAACAAAAGAGAACGATAAAAATCTAGCTGCTCAACGTTTAGATTATCTAAATGATAAAGAAGCTTCTTTACAAGAGTTTTTATTAAAAGCAGAGGGGCAATTAAAAACCATTGGCGATTCTATCGAGTACACCAAACTACAAGTAGTAGAGGAAGAAAAAATATACCAAGACTTTAAATCAAGAGTAGACCAATCTCAAACAGCTTTAACTGAAAAAAGAGATTCCTTCGATAGCCAAAGATCTATCTTAGATAATTTACGTCAGTCTTATCAACAAATTCAAAGAAATCAATTTGATGCGGAGAAAAAAGTGGCGGTATCGGATACTTCTATTCAAAACGTACAAAGATCTCATCAACAATTAGAAGAAGAGCAAAATCATAGAGTAGGGCAAATAACAGATATTACTGCTCAATTAGCTACTAAAGAAGCCGATTTAGAAACAAAGAAAGCGCATTTAGAAGCATTACAAATTCAACATGATACTGCAAGAACTAGTATTTTTGAAACGCAGGAGCAATTAGAAATTCTAAGATCAGAACTAGCGGAACAAACTAGAAAATTAGACGCTAAGAAAAACGAATACGATTTATTAAAGAGCTTAGTAGATTCTATGGAAGGTTATCCGGAGAGTGTTAAGTTCTTGCACAAGAATACAGGCTGGAATCATCAAGCGCCTATTTTATCAGATATCTTATATGTAAAAGAAGCCTACCGTGCAGCGGTGGAGAATGTACTTGAGCCTTATTTAAACTATTATGTAGTTAACGATTTAAAAGAGGGTATGCAAGCCGTGCAATTATTGGATGACAATAAAAAAGGCAAGGCCAACTTCTTCTTATTAGATCAATTAAATGGAGCTTCAGCAAATGCAGCACCAGCTAATACCATTGCAGCTTTATCCGTTATTGAAATAGATAGTAAGTATAGCGCTTTGGCTAATCATTTATTAGGCAATGTTTTTATAGCTGAAAATGAACAAGCCTTATCGGGCGATTATGCTGGAATCATTTTAGAAAAAACAGGTAAGTATGTAAGAGGTAAGTATACTTTAACCGGAGGTAGCGTAGGCTTATTTGAAGGAAAGAAAATTGGACGTGCCAAGAACTTAGAAAAGTTATTGGAAGATATTCAAGCGCAAGAAAAAGTAGTCAACGATTTAAAAGCCACTATTCAAACACAGCATAATTCTGTATTACAGTTTAATGAGCTTTTGAAAGAAAATGAAATTCGTGCAACTGAGCAAGCCGTGAATACTTTAATAAATGAAGTATTTGCTAACAAGAACAGATTAGAGAACTTACAATTAGCACAGTCGGCTGCTATTATTAAGTTAAAAGAGTTTAAAGATAAAATTACGGAAGAACATACTGCTATTGCCGATACAAGAGTAGCACTTGAAGCTTTGAATTTATCTTTACAAGAAACTCAGTCTAATTTAAATGATGTGGAACTGGCTTATCAAGCAGCCGAGCAAGCCTATCATTTAGCTTCTGGTGAGTTCAATGAAATGAACTTGCAGTTAACGAAGCAGTACAGTAAAATTGAAGCCTTACAACAAGAGGTAGTGTTTAAGGAAAATCAATTAAATGATTTACATGTACAAATTCAAACCAATAGTGTTCAATTAACAGAAGCTAGTGCCGCTATAGTGGATAGTCGTGCTGAATTAGCACAATTAGAAGAAGACTTGGTTAAGTTATTAAAGACCAAGGAAGAAGAAGAGTCGGTATTAAACGAAGCAGACCAGGCCTATTATAATTTAAGAAACGTCTTACAAGAAAAAGAGAGTGCCTTAAGAATGCAGATTAAGTCTAAGGAATTAATTGATCAATTAATCAATGAAATCAAAGATCAACTGAATAATTTAAAATTACAGTTGTCTGGCATGAAAGAAAGATTAAACGTAGAGTTTAAAGTTGAATTAGAAGAAATCTTAGACGAAGGCAGAGCTACTGAAATTTCTTTAGAAGAATTACAAGCCAGTGCCGATAGAATGAAGAAGCGTTTGGAGAATATGGGTGAAGTGAATCCAACAGCTATTGAAGCCTATACTGAAATGAAAAAGCGTTATGATTTCATCTTAGAACAAAAGAACGACTTAGTAACGGCTAAAGAAAGCTTAATGCTTACTATTCAAGAAGTAGAAGCTACAGCGAATAAAGCCTTCTTAGAAACCTACAACCAAGCAAGAGAGAACTTCCAAAAGGTATTTAAAGCCTTGTTTACAGAAGAAGACTCTTGTGACTTAATATTAGTTGATCCAGAAAACTTAGCAGAAACTGCAGTAGAAATTGTAGCCCGTCCTAAAGGTAAAAAGCCATCTTCTATTAGTCAATTAAGTGGAGGAGAGAGAACCTTAACGGCAACGGCTATGTTGTTTGCCATTTATTTAATCAAGCCAGCACCATTCTGTATTTTGGATGAGGTGGACGCCCCATTAGATGATGCCAACATTAGTAAGTTCACACAAATGATTCAGAAGTTTAGCGATAACTCACAATTCATTATTGTAACGCACAATAAGCAAACAATGAGCGCTGTAGATGTTATTTATGGTGTGACCATGCAAGAGCCAGGTGTAAGTAAGTTAGTACCTGTTGACTTTAGAAGTTTGAGTAACTAAAATATACTATAAATTCGCTTTAAGAGTCCTTGGTAGAAATACTAGGGGCTCTTTTAATTTAGAACCTTTTTTTAATGATCAAATCTGCCATACTATTATTTCTCACTTGTTTTTTATTATACCTACCATTTAGTAGGGTACCAGATTATTTCGACAGTGAAATGGCTCCTGGAATTATTATAAAACAAGAGGCGGGGCCTAGGACTAAGATAATGGCCGTTTATTCTGAATATGGTAAAGAATATAAGCTTGAATTAGATAGTGCGCAGTATGCTTCTAAAATAGGAGAGAAGGTGGAATTAATCTATGCATTAAGCGACCCTCAAAAAGCGGTGGTGAGTAAGTTCTGGGGCTATTGGTTAATTCCTATTGAATTGGCTTGGTCTTTTGGAGGATTCGCTGCGTTACTAGCCATTGCTTATGCCACCACGCATAAACCACATCCCTCTGCCATCGCCGAACAATTAAAGGGCGAGGAAGCGCCAAAGAAAAAGTACGAGTAATTGGCGATTTAAATATTAAGTGAAAAAACACCTATATCTCACGGGTTAAGGCTGTATAGTACTAGATAAATTATTTTGAATGGAGCTTAAAAAATATTGAATAAAGAATAAATGCTATATCGAACGAACTTTGTGAGCGTAGCGATCAGAGAGTGAGATATAGGTATTTTTTCTATGAAAATATTTTTTAAAAGAAATTTATTAGCGCTTCAGTAGTCGTTTAATTTCTTTGTCGACATCGCGGGACTTAATCGTTTCACGCTTATCAAATTCTTTTTTACCCTTACCAACGCCAATTTCTACTTTGGCATAATGTTTATCATTAAAAAATATACGTAAGGGAATAATAGAGTAGCCTTTTTCTTTGACCTTGGTCTCTAATTTTTCAAGCTCTCTTTTTTGCAATAATAATTTACGGTCATGCACTTCAATATGATTATTGACATTGCCATGGGTATAGGCATTAATGAATAAACCACGCACCCATAGTTCCCCTTTATCAAACATACAGAAGGAGTCGTTGAAACTTACCTTGCCTTCTCTAATTGATTTTACCTCGGTTCCTAACAATACAATGCCTGCCTCATATTTGTCCTCTATGTGGTAATTGAAATAGGCCTGCCTATTATTTAATTCTTTTGCTTGTACTGGTTTTGCTTTAGCCATAAAAAATCCCGGAACTGATACAGCGCCGGGATACAAAAATAGGATTAAATATTGACTTCCTAAATGGATTCTAATGAGGGTTAATGCTTAAATAAGTAAGCCACTTCGGATAATTTATTTTTTAAGTCTTTTCTATCAACGATAAAGTCTAAAAAGCCATGTTCTAATAAAAATTCACTGCGTTGAAATCCTGCGGGTAAATCTTTTTTAATGGTCTCTTTAATAACACGAGGGCCTGCAAAACCAATTAAGGCGCCAGGCTCAGCAATATTAATATCACCTAGCATACCAAAGCTTGCAGAAATACCACCAAAAGTGGGATCGGTAAGCATTGAAATGAAAGGAAGCTTAGCATCACTTAGTTGAGAAAGCTTACCACTGGTTTTGGCCAATTGCATTAAGCTAAAGGCACTTTCCATCATACGCGCACCACCACTTTTACTTATGACTAAATAGGGTAGTTTATGTTCTATACAATAGTCAACTGCGCGACTAAATTTTTCTCCCATTACACTGCCTAATGAACCACCAATAAATTCAAAGTCCATACAAGCCACCACCATTTCTTCTCCATTAATTTTACCAACTGCTACACGCATAGAATCCTTTAAATCGGTTTTAGCGTGAATTTCATCTAATCTTTTTTGGTAGTTTTTTAAGTCGGTAAAGTTTAAGGCATCCTTGCTTTTAATATTATCAAAAAGTTCTGTGCACTGAGTTTCGTCAAATAAAATATCAAAATACTCATCACTTCCAATACGGTGATGAAAATTACATTTAGAACAAATGAATAAGCTTTCTTTTAATTCAGAACTTGTACAAATATGATTACAAGATGGACACTTCGTCCAAAGTCCTTCTGGCGTTTCTTTTTTATCAGCAGTAGAAGTGGTAATGCCCTTTCTAATTCTTTTAAACCATCTTGATTTACTAGCTTCAGAGGCAGCCGTTTCTTCACCTGTTAAGTTTACTTCAATATCTTCTTCTCTATTTTTCATAGTTAAGCAATCGTTTTAGTCCTATATGAAGTTATAAAAAAATAAACAGCCACCCATTTTAATAAATTGGCAGCTGTGTTAAAATTTTGTTTAAGCGTTTCTATTAATGCAGTTTAAATCATCAAAAGCCACTTCTAATCTTTTAATAAAGGATTCTTCCCCTTTTCTTAACCAAACTCTAGGGTCATAATACTTCTTATTAGGCTTGTCGGCTCCCTCAGGGTTGCCTAACTGTGCTTGTAAAAAAGCCTCATTCTTTTTGTAGTATTCTAAAATACCTTCCCAGAAAGCCCATTGTAAATCGGTATCTAAATTCATTTTAATAGCGCCATATCCAATGGCTTCTCTAATTTGATTTTGTGGTGAACCCGATCCACCATGAAAAACAAAATATACTGGCTTCTCCGCAGTATTTAATTTTTTCTGAATATGCACTTGGCTATTGTTTAAAATATCGGGTCTTAATTCAACATTTCCTGGTTTATAAACACCATGCACGTTTCCAAAAGCAGCAGCCACAGTAAATAAATTACCCACTTTACTTAATTCAGTATAAGCGTATTCAACATGTGCTGGTTGCGTGTATAATTTATCATTATCGACATTGCTATTGTCTACGCCATCTTCTTCTCCACCTGTTACACCTAATTCAATTTCAATACTCATTCCAAGAGGGGCCATTCTTTTATAAAATTCAACTGAAGTTTGAATATTCTCTTCTAAACTTTCTTCAGATAGATCCAACATATGTGAGCTAAATAAAGGTTGACTTTTTTCTTTTTTATATTGTTCGCCTGCATCAATTAAAGCACTAATCCATGGTAACCATTTTTTAGAAGCGTGATCGGTGTGTAAAATAACGGGAACATTGTAAAACTTGGCTACTTGGTGCACATGTAAGGCACCTGCAATAGCTCCTTGAATATTGGCTTGTAAATTATCGTTAGGCATTCCTTTACCTGCGATGAATTGGGCGCCTCCGTTAGAAAATTGAATAATAATAGGAGAGTTCACTTTTGCAGCTGTTTCAATAGCGGCATTAATAGTGTCGGTTCCTGTTGTATTTACTGCTGGTATTGCAAATTGATTGGCTTTTGCATCATTGTATAATGTCTCTAATTCTTTACCAAATAAAACCCCTGCTCTGTACTTGCTCATAGTTTAATTATTGAGTGGCAAATATACAATTTATGGCCCAAACGCATGTTAGCCAAAGCCTTCGTTTTAGGGTAAAATAATCCACAAAAAAGGGAAGAATACACACATTTTTAATTGAAAATCAGCTCTTTACAAAAAACCCTTAGACTTCATCCATTCGTCATTATAGACCTTGCCTACATACCTACTTCCATGGTCATGTAAAATGCAAACCACCAGGTCAGAACTTTTTAATTTATCCTTTAATTGTAGTAATCCTAAAATGCAACTTCCTGCACTGTAGCCGCAGAATAAACCTTCTTCTTTTGCTAATCGACGGGTCATTAAAGCCCCTTCTTTATCGGCTACTTGTTCAAAATGATCAATAACAGTCATATCGTAATTGGCTGGAATAAAATCTTCTCCAAAACCTTCTGCAATATAAGGTTGAACATAAGTATGATCTTCAATACCTGTTTTATAATAATGAGTGAGTAATGAACCAATAGGATCAATGGCCCAGACTTGAATATTCGGATTTTTTTCTTTTAAATATTTAGCGGTACCTGTAATAGTGCCACCTGTTCCTGCAGTGCAAACAAAATGAGTAATTTTTCCTTCAGTTTGCTCCCAAATTTCTGGCCCAGTGCTTTCATAGTGCGCCTGACGATTCGCTAAATTATCATATTGATTAAAGAAAAAAGAATTTGGTGTTTCGGCAGCTAATTTTCTAGCAACGGAATAATAACTTTTTGGATCGGCAGGTGCTACATTGGTTGGACAAACAATTACTTCAGCACCTACGGCTCTTAAGATATCCATCTTTTCTTTACTTTGTTTGTCGGTGGTGGTGAATATGCATTTATATCCTTTCACAATGGCAACTAATGCAAGTCCCATACCAGTATTACCACTAGTACATTCTATAATGGTGCCACCTGGTTTAAGTTTTCCTTCTGCTTCCGCTACTTCTACCATTTTCAATGCCATTCTATCTTTAATAGAATTACCAGGATTAAAATAATCTACTTTAGCAAGTACGGTGGCGGGTATTTCACTCGTAATTTTATTTAAACGAATCATTGGCGTATTGCCGATTGTTTCTAAAATATTATTTAACCACATGTATTTTTCACTTTATTGATAAAGTAAAAATAAACTAATTATTAATAAAGGAATAATAAAGAAATTCAGAAGTTGTAAACGAAAAAGAAGCTATTATCAGAAGAATAATAGAGGATTAGTTGGAGATAAACAGATTTGAACTATATATTCTCGAAATTACGAGTGATAATTTCACAGAAGCGTGTTTGGATCATTTTTTCGGCAAGTAAAATCATATTGTAAAATGCTTTTGCATTGCTAATGCCGTGTCCAATAATTACGGGTTTATTCACGCCTAAAACAGGAGTGCCTCCATAATTTTCAAAATGAAACCTTCCAAAGAAAGAGTCGTTTTCTAATTTTTGATGTGCCGCTGCATCATACATGGCTTCAGCAGTTTTTAAAATAATATTACCGGTAAATCCATCACAAACAATGACGTCGGCTTTGTCATTGAAAACATCTCTGCCTTCAATATTACCTATAAATTGAATGGCTGTATTTTCTTTTAATAATGGGTAAGTGGCTTGTGCTAAAATATTTCCTTTGCCTTCTTCTTCACCTACATTTAATAAACCCACTGTAGGAGTATCGATATTTAAAATATGCTTGGCGTATAAGTTGCCTAGAATACCAAACTGATTTAATTGCTCTGGTTTGCAATCTGCATTTAATCCAACATCTACTAATAAACCTGTTTTACCATTTAGTTTAGGAAGCAGGGTGGCGATGGTAGGTCTTAATACCCCTTTAATGGTTTTGATGCTAAACATAGCACCTACTAACATGGCACCTGTATTACCCGCACTAAGAAAGGCATCTATTTCGCCTGTGACCAAAAGTTTAAATCCAATGGCAATAGATGAATTTGGTTTTTCTTTTAAAGCTTTCGTAGGATGTTCGTGGTAGCCTATCACTTCAGTGGCAGGTACTATATGTAAAAAAGGTGAGGAAATCCCGTGTTGCTGAAAAAGTGCTTTCAGCTGGGTTTCTTCACCTATACAAAATAAATTATTTTCTGATTGAGCTAAATATTGCTGAACACCTTTAACGGCTTCTAGTGGGGCGTAATCGCCTCCCATCATATCGATGCCAATATTCATTGAGTCAGTAATTAGGCTTTTAGTGGCGCTTTTTCGCTTACTAATAAACCTTTGTAGTACAATTTACCTTCTTGAACGTGTGCACGATGACGTACATGGATTTCTCCAGTAGTTCCATCTTTGCTTAATGTAACTTCTTGAGCTACATAGTGAGTTCTTCTTTTAGCACTACGTTGTTGTGAGTGTCTGCGTTTAGGATTAGGCATCTCTTATTTTTTAAAATTTATTATTTAATATTCGTTGTTAATTCTTGTTTATTTCTTCCTCATTTGTTTCATCAAGTCCTTTAAACTTTTCTAAACCTTTCCAGATGTTTTTATTATTAACTTCTGTTGGATTTACTTTGAATTGGTTCAACTGGTCTAGTACTTTTTGATTGCAGGTCGATTCTCCTTTTTCAGTCTCCTTGCAAATATGTTGTAAAGGAATACTTAAATTGATGAATTCATAAATCCAAGCAGCAATTGAAAAATAGTTCTCGCCTTTATCAACATAAAAAATATCAGCATCTTCTTCTTGACTGTTCATGGTAATTGGGTCGTCCACTAATTTTACAATTAAGTTGAACTCATCCCATAATTGAATCGTTAGGGGGTTGCCGCAACGATCACAAAGGGTGTCTATTTTCCCATCAACATCAAAATGCAATTGAAAGAAACCTTGTTTTTTGTCAAGCTTAAGCCTAACAAGGGTATTGCAATTAGAGAAGTCTTGTTGTCCAAAACTGGTAAAGAACTGATCCTCGATACGGTATTCGAACTCATGTAAACCGGGTGTCAAACCCACAAATGCTATTTCGTAAGCCCTGTCTTGGTTCATAACCGTACTTATAAGGTTGGCAAAGTTAGTAAAAACCAACCAAAAGACAAAGTTTATCCTACTTTTGGGTACCTAATCTTAGACCAGCCCATTAATCCAAAAAAGGTGAAAAAAGACCTATCAAACCTCCGTTCTCGTATCCAAACCTTAGTTCAGGCAGTCTGGCTGCTAATGGCATTGGCTATTTTAGTCTTCTCTTTCTTTCCTGATGCGGTAGCCACCTACTTCAGTTTTGGCCTATTTCAATACATTGGCCTAGGGCTAAGATCCCTTACTGGGGACATCAAAATGCCTATTGGGGAGTATGTCTATCTTATATTAATTATAATATTGATTATCAATAGTATACTAGGCTTATATAAACTTAAAAATAAAATTAACACTGAATCTTTTAGGACTAATCTACTCCGTTTTGGCAAGCAGCTTACGCTGAAGCTGGTTCAATTATATGTAGTTTTTATGCTTATTTGGGGTTTGAATTACCAAAAATCTAGCCCAGCTAAAAGCTTTGATTTAAAAATGGATACTAGCTATACCGCAGTTCAGTTAGATAGCCTTAGTCTGTATTTAATGGAAGAATTAAATAAAACCAGGCAAATTCTCTCAGATTCGGTTATCGAAAAAACGGAGGTAGACCAGGTATTTAGAAATAGTATCTTGAATTATAGACTGGTCAAAAACAGATTCCCCCAGCTTCATTTAGATAAACCGGTTTTGAAAGAGGCTGCTTTTTCTAGTTGGGGCGATTATTTAGGATATCTGGCATTTTACCAACCCATTACGGGGGAAGCCATTGTTAGAACCGATGTTCCGCTGCTTACCCTGCCATATACCAGTTGCCATGAATTAGCACATCAAATGGGATATGCCTCTGAAGCGGAAGCCAATTTTATTGCATTTGTGGTTGCCACAGAATCAAGCGATGCATTATTGCGCTATTCTATGTTACTACAAATGTTTACTTATTGTCAATCAGAACATTTAGGCTTCATTGCCAAAACGGGCAATTTTGAAAAGTGGAAAACAATTGTGAATAGAAATAAAGCCATGCTGGATCCTAAAGTAATAGGGGATAGAAAAAAGATAAAAGATTTTTTTATACAAAGACAACATTTACTCCTACCTGCATCCACATCTCTTTATGATCAATTCTTACAATGGAATAAACAGGCGAAGGGCATTAAAAGTTATGATGAAGTGTTATTATGGGTACTTGCTTACAATAAATCTAAGCAGTAAATAAACATGAATCAAGTCTTAAATTAACTCTACTAAAACTGGTTCTTCCACATCATACTCTCAATAGGCTTTTCCGGCTGGCCGCTATATTTAGCGTTTTTCTTTTGATTGTATTTAACTTCAATTTCACCATCTACTGGGAAATAAATTAGTTGGCCAATAGGCATTCCTTTATATATACGAACGGGTTGCTTTACAGAAATTTCTAAAGTCCAGTAACCGCAAAAACCAACATCGCCTTTACCAGCGGTGGCATGAATGTCAATACCTAATCTTCCGGTAGAAGACTTTCCTTCTAAGAATGGAACATGCGCATGTGTTTCAGTATATTCTAAGGTAACGCCTAAATAAAAGCCTGTAGGTTCTAAAACAAAACCTTCTTCAGGTATTTCAAAATAGGTAATGGTATTATGTGCTTTTGCATCTAAAATGGCATTATCATAAGTGGCTAGCCATTTACCCAAATGCACGTCATAGCTATTACTGCCTAAGTCTTTGCGATCGTAAGGTTCAATTTTAATGGTTCCTTTTTGAATTTCTTCGAGTATACGTGAATCTGATAATATCATCTTAATCGATTTATGTTTAATTTCGGTCTTTAAAACAGACCGCAATCTAATTCAAAATGCCTTTCTTTTATCAACAAAATATTAACGAGACAGCTCATCTAGCCATTTGGTCTATTCAAGAACCTGCGTCTTTTTTTGAGACAGATATACAACTTGCTGTTCCCATTGCCAATGAGGAAAGAAGGATACAGCATTTGGCCGTTAGGTTATTATTCAAATTAATGATGCCAGAAGCGGATTTAAGCCAATTGTTGATGGCAGATAATGGGAAGCCTTATTTAATTGGCTTGCCTTTTCATTTTTCATTTTCACATTGTAAGGGTTATGCAGCTTGTGCAGTAGATGACAAACCTATAGGAATCGATATTGAGATTATACACCCACGCATTGCGAAAGTGGCGCATAAATTTTTAAATGAAAAGGAGAAATCAATGATTGCTGATTTGGAACAAGAGGATCAATTGAATCAGTTAGCATTTTTATGGGCAGCCAAAGAAGCCATGTATAAAAAGTATGAACAATTAGGAATTGATTTTGCAAAGGATTTTAATATCCTTGAATTAACGAAGGGAGATAGGGGCACTATACCAGCAGCAATTGTACATAAAGGAAATAAAATTGATCTACGTTTAGACTATCATTTTGGAGCGGACTACGTTTGCGTCACTTGTTATAGTTAAGCCATCTTAGATAGTTATTCTTCCTCTATTCCAATGGTGGTATCATCCTCCAATAAATCTAAGTGAATCGCGTCTGCACCAGCAATACCTTCAATGGATCCTTTAATGTGCATGGCATTCAATAATACTTTTTCAAGTTGCTTTTCTCTTGCTTTCCAAAGTTTTTCCATGGCGTCTCTTTCCTTTTGAATACTAGAACGCATTTGTCTAAAGCCTTCGCCCACCGCTTTCCATTGTTCGCTGAATTCATTGCTTGTTAAGTAGTCATACAGGAAACTCATTTTATCTCCTTTATTCACTTGACTCTTTTTGGTATCATGGACTTTTAAAATCGCATTTCTCAATAATAAGGCAACGCTTTTTACTTCTTGGAAAGAACAAATATATACGCCGTCTTTTTCACCAAAACGATCTAATTCTTTAGGAAAAGTTTGGGTTACAATTACTGCAATGTCTGCGCCTTGACTGCGCATATCCGCCTTTAATTTATCTATCCACTCTTGATTAAAGTCTTTGGTTCTTTTACTTTCATAAATAATTTTACCAGCTTCTTGTCCAAGGCTATTGCGCACCATTTGTATACAATCTGCACCTCTAACACCTTTGCCCACTTCGGAAATCTGATCAAAAGGGAAACTTGTTTTAAGAAGTTCTTCTAATAATAGTTCTTGTACTTCACCTTGCATTTGCATACTACCTTGTTCTGCTTTGCGTCGCATTTCTTCAGCTAGTTTGCGTTGATCCTCTAATTGCTTTTCTAATTCTTTTACTTTCAACACATGCTCCTGGTCTTTTAAAGAACCTCTTTCTATTTCTTCTTTTTGTATTTGCGCTTTTAAGGTTTCTCTTTCCTTTACTAATTTTCTTTGTAGTTCTAATTCTAATTCCGCTTCCTTGGCTTGAATGACTTGTACTTGTTTTAAAAATTCTAATTCTTTTTCTTGAAAATCTTTTACTTGCTTACTCATGGCAGACTCATTTTGCTGCATTGCTTTTATTTTATGATCATACTGAGCGCCTAAATCTTTTTTTAGTTTTTCTGCCAATTCATTTTCAATAGTTACTTTTTGTTCAGCTAATAAAGCAGTGGTTTCTTCTTCTTTCTTTTTTTGCCAATCGGTCATTTTACCGCGCAGTTCTTTTTCCACTTCTTCTCTAATAGCATCGGTAGGCTCGAAGTTGTGTTGACATTTAGGGCAGGTAACGTTGTAATTAGACATAGTGAAAATTTGAAGTCTTACAAAGATGCAAAAAATACTAGCAGAAAAGAAATTTTAAGTAGGTTTGCGTTTGAGCGGAGGTGGCGAAATTGGTAGACGCACTACCTTGAGGTGGTAGCGCCCATACCCGGGCGTGGGAGTTCGAATCTCCTCTTCCGCACAAAAAAGCCCTTCGGAAAATCCGGAGGGCTTTTTAATAGGGTGGAGGTTAATATTACAAAGACTTCAAGATCTCATCAGCAGATCTTACATAGTCCATATTTTTTGCTTCAGTCGCCATTTGCTTACAAGTTTCAGCACTTGCTTTAGCACCTTTTTGATCTTTCAATGCAACATGAATTCTTGCTTTTAATAAATGCAACCAATATGCTTTTGCATTTGCGGCAATTGCTTTATCTGCATATACCAAAGCTTTATTATAGTCGTTGTCTAATTCTAGATAAAATGTTGCAGCAGATTGATACATATTAGGATTCACAGTTGCAGCAGCTGATGCAGCTTCTATTTGTGCTCGAACCGCTGGTCTGATATCTGTGCTAATAGGAATATTCACTTTTGTCTTGCCCCACTTCAAATAAATAATTGCAGTTTGAGCAGTGATTGCTTCAATACCGATAGAGAATGTTTCAGTGGTACTTCCAGTTGTTTCTGGAGCAACTTTAAGGCGAACCAGATCTTCTGCTTCTTTATATTCAAAACTTCCCCAACCTTTAGAATTGGTATTGATAATAACAGTCCATTCAGTAGCACCTGGGATAGTGAATAAGCCATAAGAACCTGCTGGAAGGGTTTTACCTCCAATAGTCACAGGGTCAGAAAATGTCAATTTAGTGGCACCATTTGCGCCCGTTCTCCAAACATCACCAATAGGTGCTAATAAACTACCTGCACCAAAAACAGCACGACCTTTTAAGCTAGGTCTTGAGTAAACAATTTCAATTTTACCTAATCCAAATTCTTGGGTTAAAGTTTGAGCCGGGCTAGGAGCAGGCATCTTCACTTGAGCCATTGCGGTTAAGCTTAAAAAGCTTCCAATAACAAAAAGTATCTTTTTCATATTTCTTTATTTTTGAACAACAAACCTACTTTATTTTAGTCGTTTTTAAGGTTATTTTTTTTAAAGGCGGGGTGAAATCGGTCAAGGGTATCTCTGAGGTATTCTCTATTAATATGGGTGTAAATTTCAGTGGTGGTGATACTTTCATGGCCTAGCATTTCCTGAACGGCTCTTAGGTCGGCGCCCCCTTCCACTAAATGGGTGGCAAAGGAGTGCCTGAAACTATGGGGGGATATCGATTTTTTAATACCCGATTTCAAAATAAGGTCTTTAATGATATAAAATATCATCACCCTGCTAAGCCCTTTGCCACGGTTATTTAAAAATAAAATGTCTTCACAGTTTTTAGCAGGTGTTTGATGAATACGAATGGTGTCTTTATAAATTTTTATAAATTTAATGGCATCTGATCCAATAGGAATTAGTCTTTCTTTATCGCCTTTTCCTATGACTCTGATAAAGCCAACATCTAAATACAAACAAGAAATTTTTAAGTTAATGGCTTCAGTGACCCTAAGGCCAGAGCTATACATGGTTTCTAAGATAGCTTTATTGCGGCCACCTTCAGGTTTACTTAAGTTAATATGAGAAATTAAAAGCTCAATTTCTTCAAAGCTTAATACATCGGGTAGTTTGCGTCTTGTTTTAGGACTGGGTAAAAGAGTTGTGGGATTAACTGTACAAATTTGTTCCAACAAGCAATATTTGAAAAAAGATTTTATACCTGATATAATTCTTGCTTGAGAAGTGGGCGCCATATCCATTTCACCAATGCATTGTATAAAGGATTGCAGGTGTTGTAAACTAATATCTGCAGGGCTAAGGGCTTCTTCATTAGATTCAAGATAGTTGGTTAATTTATCAATATCTCTTAAGTAAGCTTCAACAGAATGAGCGCTTAACGACTTTTCAAGTTGTAAGAATGCTTTGAATCCTTTTTTATACGGAGCCCAATTCATATAATTGAATAAAAGATTTGATAGTTATGTATTAATGATTTTATTTCGCATCAGATTAATCATAATATGAAAGTAAATTTAAGGTCATTTAAGCAGAAAGTGAGGCATAACGGGAAACAATTAAAATCATTTCTTAGAAAAATAGAAAAGAATACACCAAAAGGGCTAGACCAACTTACTAAAAAACTAAGTCCATCTGTATGGAAGGAAATAGACTGTTTATCATGTGCTAATTGTTGCAAAACAATGAGCCCTACATTTACACCCACCGATATTAAAAGAATTTCAAGTCATTTAGAAATGACACCGGCTGCTTTCAAAGAAAAATATTTAGAATACGATAAAAAGGATAAGGATTGGTTGAATAAATTACAACCTTGTCAGTTTCTAAATTTAAAAACGAATAAGTGTAATATTTATGATATTAGACCAGCAGACTGTGCTGGATTTCCACATTTGACTAAAAGAAAAATGACCGAGTATATGCATGTGCATAAACAAAATGTTGAATTGTGCCCAGCCACTTATAAGATGGTGGAGAAGATGCAGGAGCTGATTGGCTAATACTTACTAGAAATAGACATCCTCGAAAAAAGCTAATTCCCAAATTTGTTGGTCATTTAAGAAAATGGAAATGACATCGAACTGCAAGTATTTCCAGCTAGGATTTTCATATTGAAAAAAAGCAGCCCCATTTTTTAAAAACTGCATTTTCTTTCGATGAATAAATTGTTCAGGATAACCAAATTCAATACTAGTTCTTGTTTTCACTTCAATAATATGCAAGAGATTATCCTTGTTGGCAATAATATCTATTTCTAAATGCTTGTATCTCCAATTTCGATGCATTATCTCATAGCCTAGTTCACTCAGATGGCTAATGGCCATATTTTCACCAAAAATCCCAATTTCTTTGTTGCTCATTTAAAATTCATTTAGCTTTATCCTATAGCTCAAACATCGACATTTTATCTACATGCAAAAAGCGTATAAATTACTTGGAAAACATAGGCATTATGATTGGGGAGGTAATACCTTTCTTCCCAATTTAATGGGTGTAGAGAATGTAAATCATTTACCGTATGCTGAATACTGGATGGGAGCGCATGCATTGGCTACCTCTACTATTGAAACAACAGAAGGGCAGAAAGACTTAGCTGCATTAATAAAAGAGCATCCAGCACAATGGCTAGGGAAAGAAGTAGCCACTAAGTTTGAGGTATTACCTTATTTATACAAAATATTAGATGTGCGAGATATGTTGAGTATTCAAGTGCATCCTAGTAAAGAAAATGCAGTAATAGGTTTTAAAGAAGAAGACTCCAAGGGTATAGCCATTGATGCAGTCAATAGAAATTATAAAGACCAGAATCATAAGCCTGAAGTGATGGTGGCGCTTAGCGATTTTTGGTTACTACATGGTTTTTTAGCGCCCGCTGTTTTAGAAAAGAGGTTGAATAGTTATTCCTATTTTAAACCCTTATTGAATGAATTTAAAGGGAGCGATTATAAAAATTTATATGCTTATTTTATGCAACTGCCTATGGAGGCAGCTGATGCAATATTGAAACCCTTATTAGAAGAAGCAGCGAAGGCTGTGGCCAAAGGAACTGTTACTAAAAATGATCCACACTGGTGGGCGCATAAATATTATGCCGATGGGATTCCTTCAAAAAATATTGACAAAGGAATTTTCTCTATTTACATTTTGAACATTGTAAACATTCCAAAGTATAAAGGTATCTTTCAAGGAGCAGGTATACTGCATGCCTATTTAGAAGGACAGAATATTGAATTGATGGCAAATAGCGACAATGTTTTAAGAGGGGGATTAACACCCAAACATATCGATGTAAAAGAATTAATACATCATGTCAATTTTGTACCCACTAATCCTTCTATTCTTAAAGGGGATAAGCTTACTGACCAAGAAATAAACTATCCCTGCCCGGTGCCCGATTTTGGTTTAACTAAAATAGCGCTAAATCCTGGGGAAGTTTACACAATATCAAGCTATAGCTTAGAGATGCTTTTGGTTATGGATGGCGAAGTTATTATTGAAGATATGGCATATAAAGCCGGTGATACTGCGCTTTTAACAGCTAATGCCAAGGTTAAAATAAAGGCCCATACAGCAACCGTATTGTTTAAGGCTTATGTCCCTAAATAGTTTATTCACAAATGAGGAAAATGATTATTTATAAAATATATTAAATAAAGAATGAAAACCTTATTTTTGTTTGCTTAGCTTTCAGCAGCAATTTAGCATTTAAAGAAAAAAACAAAAAAGATGAGATTCAACAAGCAAATATTCGTGGCTTTAGTTATAATGATAATTACCAGTGCTTTATACCGTGTATTACCAGGAAGACCTTATGGTTTCGCACCACAAATTGCTATTGCCTTATTTGGGGGATCTCTATTCGCAAGACAAAAGCAGTATGCTTTTTTATTACCCCTACTTTCAATGTTTATTTCTGATTTATTGTATCAAGTATTGTATACTTATCAATTAACTGATATGCAAGGTTTTTATGAAGGCCAGTTATTAAACTATGTATTAATTGCAAGTACCGCTGTATTTGGTTTTGGTTTACAAAGCAATAAACTTTCTAAATACTTTATTGGTTTTTTAAGTGCACCTACTGCTTACTTCTTAGTTTCTAACTTTTTAGTATGGACACAAGGGGGAGGCTATCATCATGCATTTACTATTACTGGACTTATTCAAACTATGGTAGATGGTTTACCTTTCTATCCTTATAGTGTGGCGGGTACTTTAGTATTTGGTGGCATTTTATTTGGCTCTTTTCGTGTACTTATACCGAAGTTTAAAGCCATCTAAATTTTAAGTATCTAATAATAGTAGAACAACTATTATTTAGCAGCTTCATTTAATTCGAAAACCTCGTCAATTTTCCAAGGGCCATTATCGGCAGCTTCTGTTGCTAAAACATCACATCTATTATTGTGTGCATTATCGCTATGTCCTTTAACCCAATGGAATTTAATGGTAAAAGGAGCGGCTATTTTATGATACTGTAACCAGAGGTCTTTGTTTTTCTTTCCGCCTTTAAAATCGGTTTTGATCCAGTTGTTCAACCATTTTTTCTCTACCGATTCTACCACATATTTACTATCGGTATATATATGAATAGGGAGGGTTTTTGTTTTTAAGGCTAATAGTGCTTTAATCACGGCTAATAGTTCCATTCTATTATTGGTGGTTTTACGATAGGCTTCATGAATTTCTTTGGTTTTCCCCGCCCACATTAATATAGCACCAAATCCACCCGGACCAGGATTACCCCTTGAAGAACCATCGGTATATATTAATATTTTGTCCATTAATTATCGTAATCTATTGATTATAAGTACCATAGGTAAATATACAAAAGCCAAAATCATTTTACTAAAATAAATTTAATGTGTTTTTTGTACACTTTATTATTTTATCTTTAGCTACTTGAACCTATAACGATAGATAGCAGAACCAGATTGCATGCCTACTAGTACTATTAAAAAAGAAAATACGATTAAAATTAGCTTTCATCTTAAGTATCAAACTACTTATGGTCAAAGTATATGGATCTATGGGAACCATCCTTTGCTAGGAGGGGGAGAAGCAGACAAAGCCATTCCTTTGGTTTATTTAAACGAAGCGCACTGGGTTTTACATTTGAATTTTCCGAAGACAGATAATGCAGAAAAAATAATTTATCATTATTTAATCAAGTATGCTGAAGGAGGAGAAATACTAGAATGGGGGAATGATAAATTGGTTGACTTAGCATTAACCCCAAATGATGAGCTTGTCTTAATAGATACTTGGAATTATGCAGGCCAGATAGAAAATGTATTTTATACAGAGCCCTTTACTTCTACTTTATTGAATGAAAAGTTAACCTCTGAAGTTGCCAAAAAAATAACCAAAACAAAAACGCATTTATTTAAAGTAAAAGCGCCCCTATTAAAAAAAGGGCAAAGCTTATGTATAATTGGGGAGACTGCTATTTTAGGAAATTGGGATACCCAAAAAATTGTACCACTTACAAAAATTAAAGGGACTGATTATTTTGAAATAGCCTTGGATTTAAAGCAAACAGCATTTCCTTTACTTTATAAGTATGGTATTTATGATACTAAGAATAAAGCGTTTATAAATTATGAAGATGGTAATAATAGAGTTGTCTATGAACCTGCTAGTAAAAATAAATTAGTTATTTGCAATGATGGCTTTGCAGCATTGAATAATACGCAGTGGAAAGGAGCCGGCGTAGCTATACCTGTATTCTCTTTAAGATCTAATGATAGTTGCGGGGTGGGTGAGTTTTCTGATATAAAATTATTAGTAGACTGGTCAAAAAAAATAGGACTTACATTAATTCAGCTACTACCTGTAAATGATACTACGGCCACGCATACCTGGATGGATTCTTATCCTTATGCGGCTATATCGGCCTTTGCGCTGCATCCACTGCTTATAAGAATTGATGAAATGATTTTACCCAAGCAGGAAAATTTAATTAAATCTTATTTGATTGAAAAAGAAAAATTAAATGTACTTGAAGCAGTAGACTATGAAGGGGTCATGAAATTAAAGTGGAAGGTTTTAAGAACTTTGTTTGATAAAAATGGCAAGCATGAATTAGCCTCGGCTAGCTTCACTGAATTTTTTAATAACAATGCGCATTGGTTGGTTTCTTATAGTGCTTTTTCTTATTTAAGAGAATTACATGGAAGCGTTGATTACAATACATGGCCAACACATTCAAAATACAATGAAGCAGCCATTCTAAAACTAGTAGATCCTAAGTCTACAACTTATGCAGAAATTAGTTTTTATTATTATGTGCAATTTCATTTGCACTTGCAATTAAAATCGGCTACTAGCTATGCACATGAAAATGGTATTATTTTAAAAGGCGATATACCTATTGGTGTATACAGATATGGCGCAGATGCATGGCAGCATCCAACACTATTTCACATGGATAAGCAAGCCGGTGCACCCCCAGATGATTTTGCAGTGAAAGGACAGAACTGGGGTTTCCCTACTTATAATTGGGAGAAGATGGCGGACACCGATTATAGTTGGTGGAAACTGCGCTTTGAACAAATGCGTTTTTACTTTGACGCTTTTAGAATTGATCATATTTTAGGATTTTTTAGAATATGGAGTATACCCATGCATGCAGTAGATGGTATTATGGGTAGGTTTGTTCCAGCTATCCCATTAAGTTTACAGGATTTCAATAGCAAGGGCATTTCATTGGATGCAGATAGGTTTACTAAGCCCTTTCTCAATGAAACTAATTTGTTTCAAACATTTGGTTATGATAATGAGTATGTAAAAAATAATTATTTTGAAAGTATAGGGGAGGGGCGTTATGCATTTTTACCTGCTTATCAAACACAGGTTCAAGTAGTGAATCATTTTAAGACCTTGCCTAAAGATGACTGGCAAGATAAAATACAAAATGGTTTATTGAATTTACTAAGCAATGTTATTTTATTTGAAGATGAAAAACCAGGGCAGTATCATTTTAGATTTAATATAGAAGGTACTTCTTCCTTTCAAGCATTAGAGGAAAGAACAAAAGAAATACTTAGAAGTTTATATGTCAATTATTTCTTTGTTAAACAAAATGACGCATGGGAAAAAGAGGCCTTACAAAAACTACCTAATTTAAAAAGGGCCACCAATATGCTTATCTGTGGTGAAGATTTAGGACTCGTGCCTGCTTGTTTACCTGAGGTAATGAAACATTTAGGTATTTTAAGTTTGGAAGTGCAAAGAATGCCTAAAGCAAATAACACTGTATTTTTTAATCCTAAGGATGCCCCTTATTTAAGTGTGGTTACGCCTTCTTCACATGATACAAGCACATTAAGAGGATGGTGGGAAGAAGATGCTGCTAAAACACAGTTATTTTTTAAAGAACAATTAGCACAGACTGGAGAAGCGCCTAAGTTTTGTGAACCCTGGATTAATAAAGCCATACTTCTTCAGCATTTATATTCACCGGCTATGTGGTCTATATTTCAATTACAAGATTATTTAGGTGTAGATGCAAAACTAAGAAGGGAAGACCCGCATGCTGAAAGAATTAATGAACCATCCAATCCAAAACATTATTGGCGTTATAGAATGCATCTTAGTTTAGAAACCTTAATTGCTGCAAAAAGCTTTAATGAAGACTGGGCCATGGCCATTAAAGAATCTGGCCGCTAAATAAGGCTATTTAGTATCTTAGCTAAAATTTTATAAGTGCAACTCGATTTCTGGGAACAAAAATTAGCTTTTGAATATCCATTTACCATTTCCAATGGTAGAACAAAAACGCATCAGCATAGTTTGATGATACGTTTGTCTTTAGGCAATTGGCAAGGTTTTGGCGAGGCGCCAGCCATCGTCTATTATAATGTAACAGTGGAAGACATGATGGAGCAATTGGAAAAAAGTAGAAAACTCATTGAAAAGTTTGCATTAATAGACCCTGAGCGTTTTTGGCATTTTTTACATCATTTATTTCCCAAGGATCCTTTTTTAGTATCGGCCTTAGACATGGCAGGTTGGGATTTATTCGGACAAATGAAAAAACAACCCATTCATGAAATTTGGAATCTGCCTTGGAATGAAAATACCCCCACACCTATTTGTGATTATACCTTAGGAATTGATTCTATAGATAAAATGGTAGAGAAAATGAAGGCCCATCCTTGGCCAATTTATAAAATTAAAGTAGGCACCGATTACGATATTGAAATGATTACAGCAATTCGTGCACATACAACTGCGCCACTTCGTGTGGATGCCAATGCAGGATGGACCACCGAAGAAGCCTTACAAAAAATTCCAGCGCTTGCAAAATTAGGTGTAGAATTAGTGGAACAACCTTTGGCTAAAGATAATTGGGAAGGGATGGCGCAATTAAAAGCGACTTCAGTGCTGCCTTTATTTGCAGATGAGTCCTGTGTATTTGAAAAAGACGTAGCTGCTTGTGCGCATTATTTTCATGGTATTAATATTAAATTAACTAAATGTAGTGGGCTTACGCCAGCACTTAGAATGATAAAGGAGGCAAAGACTTTAGGCATGAAAGTAATGATGGGTAGCATGAATGAGTCGGTGATAGGTTCTGCTGCTATTGCGCAGTTCTTGCCACAACTTGATTATGTAGATATGGATGGCCCATTACTTATGACAGAATTAAATGGACATGGGCTTGATTATAATATGGAAAATAATAAGGGCAAAATAATGCCATTGCCAAAACCAGGCTTAGGTGTGCAATATGCGATGCCTTTTAAAAGATAATTAATTTTTTAAAATAAATTATCTTTATTTTAATTTGAAATAAATTGTATGACACCAGAACGTAGTGAAAAATTATTAAAAGTATTAAGTAAGCGACAAGCTAACTTGACAGTTGTACTTGAGAATGTGCAAGATCCGCATAATGTTTCTGCCGTAATGCGCACCTGTGATGCGGTGGGTATACAAGAAGTATATGTACTTACCACTAAAATACCGAGGCATAAAAAATGGGGCTATAGAAGTAGTAGTAGCGCCTTAAAATGGTTAACCATTCATGAGTTCGAAACCTTGGAAGACTGCGTGAAGGAACTTAGAAAAAAATTCAGTAAAATTTTAACCACGCATTTGTCCAGTGATGCAGTAAGCCTGCATGATATTAATTTTACAGAATCGGTGGCCTTAGTTTTTGGCAATGAACATGCGGGAGTGACAGAAGAATTTAGAAATTTAGCCGATGGTAATTTTATTATACCACAAATGGGTATTATCCAAAGCTTAAATATATCGGTGGCTTGTGCAGTGAGTATTTATGAAGCCATGCGTCAGAAAATGAATGCGGGCCATTATGAAAAAGCTTCTTTGCCGCAAGCACAAATGGAAACTTTATTAACGCAGTGGGGGTTTGAAGAGGATACACCAGAAGTGTATAATAATTCCAAGTTAAAAAGGTCTTAAGTAAATTAAAACTAGCGTAATATTAAGTTTACATCTGTTCTGGCACAGCAATACCTAAAGCGCTCATGGCTTTTTGTAAAGTAGCCGCTGTTAAAATACCCAATTGAATTCTCAATTGTTTTTTTACTTCCGATTCTGCATTTGAAATAGAATGCTCGGCGTAAAAGGTATTGAATAATTTAGCTAGGTTAAAAGTATAGATGGCTAGTTTAGACGGGTCTAAATTGTCAGCCGCTTCATTCACCACTTCTGGGAAGGTGGAAAGCTCAATAGCCAATTGTTTTTCTAAAGGAAGTAGTTCATTAGGGGTAATGCTTACCGCTGTACCTGTTTTTCTTAATATACTTTTAATACGCGCATGTGTATATTGAATAAAAGGCCCGGTAAAGCCATGAAAGTCGATACTTTCTTCTGGGTTGAATATCATTTTCTTTTTAGGGTCTACTCTTAATAAGAAAAATTTAAGGGCACCTAGTCCAATGGTATTATATAGTTCAGTAAGTTGTTCCTTGGTAAAATCGGAAACCTTACCCAAGGCTTCTGTTTTTTCTTTTGAGATATTAATCATCTCGTCTACTAAATCATCGGCGTCCACTACAGTTCCTTCACGGCTTTTCATTTTACCAGTAGGTAGTTCCACCATGCCATAACTTAAATGGTAAATACCATCTGCAGCAGGTTGTTTTAATTTTTGGCAAATTAATTTTAAAACTTTGAAATGATAATTTTGTTCATCACCGACCACATAAATACTGGCATCGGTATTAAACTCTTTTTGTTTTAATTGAGCTAGTCCAATATCCTGGGTCATATACACTGAAGTACCGTCCTTGCGACGCACAATTTTTTCATCTAAGCCATCGGGTGTTAAGTCAATCCAAACAGAACTATCTTCTTTTTGATAAAATACTTTTTTAGTAAGTCCTTCTTCTACTAATTCCTTGCCTAATAAATAAGTATTGCTTTCATAATAGGTTTTGAAAAAGTCCGAACCAATTTTTTTATAAGTGACTTCAAAGCCTTCGTATACCCAAGCATTCATTTTCTTCCATAAATCCAAAGTGGCAGCATCTCCTTGTTCCCATTTCAATAACATTTCCTGAGCACCTTTTAAAATAGGGGCTTCTTTTTCTGCAGTCTCTTGCATCATACCACCAGCCACTAATTCAGCTACTTGGGCTTTATAAGCATCGTTGTATTTTACATAATAGTCTCCCACGAAGTGGTCGCCTTTTTTATGGCTTGATTCAGGTGTTGCGCCACTTGCAAATAAATGCCAAGCAATCATGCTCTTGCAAATATGTATACCTCTGTCATTTACTATACAAGTTTTCACCACTTCATTTCCTTGCAGTTTTAAAATTTCAGCAATACTCCATCCTAAAAAATTATTTCTTAAATGCCCTAAGTGTAAAGGCTTATTGGTATTAGGGGAGGAGTACTCCACCATAATTTTTCTTTTATGCTTAATAGCAGGCATTAACTCATTAGGTGAAAGGTTTTTTATAAACTCTAACCAATAGTCGTTGCTAATCGTAAAATTTAAAAACCCTTTTACAATATTGAACTTAGTAATTATACTAGGTAGCGCCTTTTGCATAGCATTGCCTAAATCGTTGCCCACTTGTTCAGGGTTCTTGCCTAATTGTTTTACGAAGGCAAAAAGTACAATGGTATAGTCTCCTTCAAATTCAGGCTTAGTGGCATTCACTAATACTTGATCAGGTTGTATTTTAACCTGGTATAAGCTATCTAAGCTAGTTGACGTGGTCTGTTTTAAAAGAGTTATTAAATTCATAAATTGGGCTTGCCTTTGGCAAAAGTAATTAATTAAGATTATCTTAGCGCATTGATGTTGAAACTACACGACTTTATTAGCAAAGTTATTCTTGAAATCATAGATTGGTTTTATCCTATTTTCAAGAAAATGATGCCCTTAAAAACTTTTAGGTACGCTGCCTGTGGTGGTGCCAATACGGTATTGGATATTAGCTTGTTTTTTCTGGCCTACAATTATATTTTAGATAGGCAAATAATTGATTTAGGCTTCATTAGTATTAGTCCCCATATTGCTTCTTTTATCATTTCTTTCTGTATCACCTTTCCCATAGGCTTTTATTTAAGTAGGTATGTGGTCTTTCAGGAGACTACTGTAACTAAGCGTAAACAACTCATGAAGTATTTTGTAGTGGTGCTGGGCTGTGTGCTACTTAATTATGGTTTTTTAAAGCTATTTGTAGATTATTTCGGCTGGTTTCCTACCATGGCTAAAATAGCCACGACCTTCTTTGTGGTTATCTTTAGCTATACCAGTCAAAAAAACTTCACTTTTAAGGGTTCAGATAACCTATAATTCTCTGACTTTTCTACCCCTTTTTTAATTTTATATGTCAATTATGGCCTTTAAATAGCCTTAATAACTGCCATATATGACAAATTTGCACCCCTATATGGGCATACCTATTATGGCATAAAGATTGACTATAGTAGAGTAATTAATCATTGAAAATCAAGCATTATGGCAAAAATAATAGGAATTGACCTAGGTACGACAAATAGTTGCGTATCAGTTATGGAAGGTGGCGAACCAGTAGTGATCGCCAATGATGAAGGACGTAGAACTACCCCTTCAGTAGTAGCCTTCTTAAAAAATGGCGAGCGTAAAGTGGGAGATCCTGCTAAGCGTCAAGCGATCACGAACCCTGAAAACACAATATCAAGTGTAAAGCGTTTTATGGGTCGTCGTTTTAATGAGATAGCTGAAGAGAAGTCTCATTGGAGTTATAAAATTGTACAAGGCGAGAACGACACAGTGCGTGTTGATATCGACGGTCGTATGTATACTCCACAAGAAATTTCTGCAATGGTTTTACAGAAGATGAAAAAAACTGCTGAAGATTATTTAGGCACTGAAGTAACAGATGCAGTTATTACTGTACCTGCTTATTTTAATGATGCACAAAGACAAGCTACTAAAGAAGCAGGTGAGATTGCAGGATTGAATGTGCGTAGAATTGTAAACGAACCAACTGCAGCAGCCTTAGCTTATGGTTTAGATAAGAAGAACATTGAGCAAAAAATTGCTGTATTCGATTTAGGGGGTGGAACTTTTGATATTTCTGTCTTGGATTTAGGAGATGGTGTATTTGAAGTAAAATCTACTAATGGAGATACACATTTAGGTGGCGATGATTTTGATAAAGTAATCATGGACTTCTTAGCAGATGAATTTAAAAAACAAGAAGCAATTGACTTAAGAAAAGATCCAATGGCTTTACAACGTTTAAAAGAAGCGGCTGAGAAAGCGAAAGTAGAATTAAGTTCTTCTTCTGAAACAGAAATTAATTTGCCTTATATTACTGCAGTAGATGGCGTTCCTAAGCACTTAGTATTAAAATTAACAAGAGCAAAATTTGAATCATTGGCAGATAATTTATTTGCACGTTGTTTAAAGCCTTGTGAAATTGCATTGAAAGATGCAGGATATTCTGTATCACAAATTGATGAAGTTATTTTAGTAGGAGGTTCTTCAAGAATTCCTAAAATACAAGAAATAGTAGAAAAGTTCTTTGGTAAAAAACCAAACCGTTCTGTTAACCCTGATGAAGTGGTAGCAATAGGTGCAGGTATCCAAGGGGCGGTATTAACTGGAGATGTGAAAGATGTATTGTTATTAGACGTTACACCTTTAAACTTAGGTATTGAAACAATGGGTGGTGTAATGACTACTATGATTTCTTCTAACACAACTATTCCTACTAAGAAAACAGAAGTGTATTCTACCGCTAGCGATAATCAACCAGGTGTTCAAATTCATGTATTACAAGGAGAGCGTCCAATGGCACCTCAAAATAAAAGTTTAGGTATGTTTAACTTGGATGGTATTCCACCAGCACCAAGAGGTGTTCCTCAAATTGAAGTTACTTTTGATATTGATGCGAATGGTATCTTGAATGTAAGTGCAAAAGATAAAGGCACTGGTAAAGAACAAAAAATTAGAATTGAAGCTGGAAGTGGTTTGACGAAGGAAGAAATTGAAAAAATGAAAGCTGAAGCCAAAGCCAACGAAGCAGGTGATAAAATAGAAAAAGATAGAGTAGAAAAATTAAACCAAGCCGACAGTTTGATTTTCCAAACAGAAAAGCAATTGAAAGAATTTGGTGATAAAATTCCTGCTGATAAAAAAGCACCTATTGAAACAGCTTTAGCGAATTTGAAAGAAGCACATGCTTCTCAAGATACTGCTAAAGTAGACACCGCTTTAGAAGCAATGAATACTGCATGGACTGCTGCAAGTGAAGAAATTTACAAAGCACAAGCAGCTGGTGCAGCTGGCCCTGAACAAGCGGGTGCAGAGCAAGCAGGCGGACAAGCAAATGGTGGAGCCAACAACGATACTGTTGAAGACGCTCAGTTTGAAGAAGTAAAATAAACCGACTTGCCTTTATAGGCATACGAAGTATTATCATAATGTTAAGCCCTTTCAGTATCTACTGAGAGGGCTTCTTTATTTAAATAAGTTTAATGTACCTTCGCGCAGCATAAATTATATATGAAGAGAATTGAAAGACATAGAGCCATACTTGGCGTAGACGAAAAAGCTACTTTAAGCGACTTAAAAAAAGTGTATCGTAAGATTATGATGGAATGGCATCCAGATAAATTTCAGGATAGTGATGAGGCTAAAAAAATGGCGGAAGAAAAATCGGCAAAATTAATTGCGTCTTATCATTTTTTAGTGAGTGTGCATATTGAAACACATGAAGCCACTAAGGACGCCTATATAGCTACTACAACAGATGCCAGTATTGACGACTTTGAATTTAAATCTGAAATACTAAGAGTGGTATTTTCCGATGGCAATGAATATGAATACTATGGCGTTCCAAAAGCCATTTATGTAAAGTTGGTGAATGCCGATACCCCTGATCGTTTTGCAAGACGACATATCTACGAAAATTACTTATACAGAAGTACCAGCAAGATTGTGGGAGGAAATGAGTAATTGTGTATAATTAACTAAACAAATAGGGTAATTTTTTCCGTTTTTTGATACTAATAAATGAGTATTTGTAGTAATTTTATTGCTCACTATTTACAACAAATATTATTATGGAAAATAACGCAACTGCAGCAGCAAAATGTCCTTTTACAGGTGCATCCACTGCATCAAAAATTACAAGTGCTGGTCCAAGAAATACCGATTGGTGGCCGAATCAATTAAGATTAAATATTTTACGCCAACATTCTTCTTTAACCAATCCAATGGACGCTTCTTTTAATTATGCAGAAGCTTTCAAGTCTTTGGATTTAAAAGAAGTGAAAAAAGATATGTTCGAATTAATGACCACCTCACAAGATTGGTGGCCTGCAGACTATGGTCACTACGGACCTTTCTTTATTCGTATGGCTTGGCATAGTGCAGGAACTTATAGAACAACCGATGGTCGTGGTGGTGGAGGAGCAGGTATGCAAAGGTTCGCACCTTTAAATAGCTGGCCCGATAATACCAATTTAGATAAAGCCCGTTTATTATTATGGCCTATTAAAAAGAAGTATGGTCAAAAATTATCTTGGGCCGATATTATGATACTTGCTGGTAACTGTGCATTAGAATCGATGGGTTTTAAAACCTTTGGTTTTTCTGGTGGCCGTGCCGATGTTTGGGAACCACAGGAAGATGTGTATTGGGGAGCAGAGCGTGAGTGGCTAGGCGATAAAAGATATAGTGGAGACCGTGAATTAGAACATCCATTAGCCGCAGTTCAAATGGGATTAATTTATGTAAACCCAGAAGGGCCTAATGGTAATCCTGATCCTATTGCTTCTGCAAGAGATATTCGTGAAACATTTGCGCGTATGGCCATGAATGATGAAGAAACAGTGGCGCTCATTGCAGGTGGACATACATTTGGAAAAACACATGGCGCTGCCGATCCAGGAAAATATGTGGGTGTTGAACCAGCTGCTGCAGGTATAGAAGAACAAGGTATGGGTTGGAAGAATACTTTGAATTCAGGTAATGGTGTGAATACCATTACTTCTGGTTTAGAAGGTGCTTGGACTACAACACCTACAAAATGGAGTAATAATTATTTCGAAAACTTATTTGGCTTTGAGTGGGAATTAACTAAGAGCCCAGCAGGCGCGCATCAGTGGAAACCTAAGGCTGGAGCGGGTGCAGGAACAGTGCCTGATGCACATGATGCATCCATCACACATGCACCTACTATGTTAACTACCGATATCGCATTAAGAGTGGACCCTGCATACGGACCTATCTCTAAAAGATTTTTTGAAAACCCTGATCAATTGGCCGATGCATTTGCAAGAGCTTGGTTTAAGTTAACGCACCGCGATATGGGACCTCGTTCTCGTTATGTAGGAACTGAAGTACCTGCAGAAGTTTTAATTTGGCAGGATCCTATTCCAGCAGTGAATCATAAATTAATTGATGCATCTGATATTACTGCCTTAAAATCTAAAATTTTAGCAAGCGGTCTTTCTGTTTCTGCATTCGTTTCAGCCGCATGGGCATCCGCTTCTACTTTCCGTGGATCTGATAAACGCGGTGGAGCCAATGGAGCGCGTATTCGTTTTGCGCCTCAAAAATTTTGGGCTGCGAACAATCCAGCACAATTATCCAAAGTATTAGATGCCTTAGAAGCAATTCAAAAAGAATTTAATGCTGCGAATAAAGAAAAGCAAGTTTCATTAGCTGACTTAATTGTACTTGCAGGTGCAGCTGCTATTGAAAAAGCTGCTAAAGACGGAGGGCATGATGTAAAAGTTCCATTTACGGCAGGAAGAGCAGATGCTACAGAAGCAGATACAGATGTAGCCTCTTTTGCAGTATTAGAACCTATTGCAGATGGCTTTAGAAATTATATCAAACCGCGTACTTTAATTTCTCCTGAAGATATGATTATTGATAAAGCACAGTTACTTACTTTAACAGCACCTGAGATGACAGTATTGTTAGGTGGTTTAAGAGTTTTAGATACCAACTTCGATAACTCAAAGCATGGTGTATTTACGAGTAAGCCTGGTGTATTAAGCAATGATTTTTTCGCGAACTTAATTGACTTCAGTATTACTTGGAAAGCAACTGATGCACATCAATATACATTTGAAGGTAGTGACCGTGCTACTGGAAAAGTTAAATGGACAGGCACAAGAGTTGATTTAATTTTTGGATCAAATTCTGAATTGCGTGCACTAGCAGAAGTATATGCATGCGATGATGCAAAAGGAAAATTCGTTCACGATTTTATAGCTGCTTGGGATAAAGTAATGAATCTAGACCGATTTGATTTAGCTTAATATTTTTACAATACAAATAAAAAGCCTTCCTTTATAGGGAGGCTTTTTAAATAAAATAAGAACATGAAAAACAATATCAAAATTTTAGTAATTAGTTTATTTTTTACGGGAACTGTATTTGCACAGAACGGGCAGGCGCTTATTAAAAAATCAATCAATGAGCAGCAGTCTAATTTAGTAGAAGAGTTTAGAACGTTTTTATCTATTCCCAATGTTGCAGTCAACCCGAAAGGTTTACAGGACAATGCTAATTGGATAAAAAATTATATGCAATCAAAAGGTATTGAAGAAGTAAGTTTGCTTACACTTCCTAATAGTTCAATGCCTCCTGTGGTATATGGAGAAGTAAAAGTGCCAGGAGCAACTGAAACCGTTATTTTTTATGCGCACTATGATGGCCAACCTGTTGATTCTAGTAAATGGTTCCCAGGTTTACATCCTTTTAAGCCTGCACTATACAGTGGTAGCTATGAAAATGGAGCCACTGTCTTACCATGGTTAAGTGCTGGAAATAATTATGATGTAAACGCAAGAATTTATGCAAGAGGCGCTTCCGATGATAAAGCAGGGGTAATGGCTATTATAAATGCCTATGCGCAATTAAAAGCTTTAAATATAAAACCTACTGTAAATATTAAATTTTTCTTCGAAGGAGAAGAAGAAGCGGGTTCGCCTAATTTAGAAGCTTTTTTAGAATTGTATAAAAATAAATTAGCGTCGAATATATGGGTGATATGTGATGGTCCCGTGCATCAGTCCGGTAAAAAACAATTGGTAATGGGGGTGAGAGGAGACACCCATTTAGAATTAACTGTATTTGGGCCAAAGCGTCCACTGCACTCTGGACATTATGGTAATTGGGTATTAAACCCGGCGATGGAACTTGTAAGACTACTTGCCAGTATGAAAAATGAAAAGGGGGAAGTAACTATTAAAGGTTTTTACGACGATGTAATAGCTTTATCTACTGCCGAAAAGCAAGCCCTTGCAAATATTCCCAGTGTGGAAGACCAACTTAAAAAAGAATTAGGTATTAATGCCACAGAAAGAACAGGCGCCTTAAACGACGCCTTACAATTACCTTCTTTAAATATCAATGGTATACAAAGCGCAGGGGTAGGTAAGTATTCTGCCAATGTAATACCTACGAAGGCTATCGCTTCTGTTGATATGAGATTGGTAGTTGGTAATGATTGGCAAAGACAACAACAAAAAGTAATTGACCATATTAAGGCGCAAGGCTTTTTTGTAACAGATAAAGAACCTACCGATGAAGAAAGAAAATTGAATGCTAAAATTTGTATGGTCGTGCAGGATAAAAAAAGTTATAATGCTCAAAAAACTTCTTTAGACAATCTGTATGTAAGAAGAATTTCAAAAGCCATTTCACTAGTAGATAATGAGCAGCCACTATTACTTCCAACACTTGGAGGAAGCCTTCCTTTATTTGTATTTGAAAAAGTATTGAAAACTTCTCCAGTGACGGTGCCTATTGCCAATCACGATAATAACCAGCATGCCGAGAATGAGAATATTAAACTGAAAAACTTTTTTGAGGGTATTCAGGTTTTCTCTGCTATAATGACCATGGAGAAATAATAGTTCTGAGAATATTTTAGTATATTGAATGTAGAAAAAATACATTCCTATCCCTAAATTTAAGTTCTCATGAAGACATTTTTCAAAATCAAACTTGTTCGAGTAATTTCCTTTGTACTTGTGCTTACCTCTTCCTTTGCGTTTACCTTTCCTGGTTTAGTAGACTGGGCCATGGTAGCGCGTATACGCGAAGAAGGCTTACAGCGTTCTAAAGTAATGGAGTATGAGTCTTATATCGTAGATGTATTAGGCGCAAGACTTACTTTGTCTAGAGACATGCAAAGAGCTCAAGTTTGGGCTTTAGATGAAATGAAAAAGATGGGCTTAACGAATGTGAATAGCGAAGCCTATATGGACTATGGTGTTACCTGGGATAATGAATATGTATCGGCACATATGATTGAACCCGATTACATGCCACTCAACGCTTATCCAGTTGCTTATACTGCTGGTACAGTAGGAAAAATAAATGCAGAGGCAATGGTGGTGGATATTCAAACCAAAGAAGACATTGAATTATATAGAGGTAAATTAAAAGGCAAGGCAGTACTTATTTCAAGCCCTGCTGTAATTGATTTACTAACACTTATAAATGGGGTACACCGTTATAATAACGAAGAGCTTATTGCACTTGAGCAAGCCACTATTACGCCTATAAAAGCAAATGCAGCTAGGGTTATTAAAAACCCAGCAATTATTAATGCAGTAGAGCGCTTGGCATTTTTTAAATCAGAAAATGTAGCAGTGGTTTTACAAACCGATGGCAATAGATTAGGTATAGTTCCTGCTTATTCACGTCCGGGTGTAAGAGAAGATGGATGGTCTGCAGCAGGCATGAAAAATGCATCACCCATTTTAGCAGTCACACCAGAACATTATAATAGAATGTACCGTGTATTAAAAAGAGGTATAGCAGTAAAAATTGAACTAGAGATAAAAAATAAAATAGGAGATAAGGTAGAACAAGCAATGAATTTAGTAGGTGAAATCCCTGGAACAAATCCTAAAGAAGGAATAGTAATGGTGGGTGCACATTTTGATACTTGGCATGGTAGTTCTAATGCAAGTGATAACTCATCTGGCACAGCAGTCGCATTGGAAGCCATGCGCATACTTAAAACTTTAGGGGTAAAACCTATGCGTACTATTCGCATTGCTTTATGGTCGGGAGAAGAGCAAGGTTTATATGGCTCTCGCGCTTATGTACAAAAACATTTTGGTGACCCGCGTAATGCAGCTATTGGCATCAAGCCAGAATATGAAATGTTATCTGCTTATTTTAATCAAGACTATGGTGCAGGACAATACCGAGGCATATATTTACAAGGTAATGAAGCAGCACGCACCATGCTTACTGCATGGATGGAACCTTTTCGTGACTTAGGTATGAATATGGTATCAAATCAAAGCCTAGGAAGTACCGACCATGTTTCATTTGATGAAGTGGGCCTTCCAGGTTTTCAATATTTACAAGATAGAACACCCGGTACTGCAGGACATACCAATCTAGATTATCTTGAAGGTATTCAACCAGAAGACTTAATGAAGAATGCAACAATTATGGCTTCTTATATTTATCATGCTGCAATGGCAACGGAGAAGGTTCCTAGGAAATTACAAGGTGTGAAATAAATTTTAATCCTTTCAGGACTACCTTCGTCCTTCGGACTCGGTGTTCCTTGAATGGCGGTCTTACCCAAACCCTTTCAACAATATCGCTATGCGATATCGTTGGGTTTTTTGCTTCTCATCTGTTTACAAAAGCAAGCTTTTGACACAGCTTCGAAACAAAAAACCCTGTCCCGAAAATCGTGACAGGGTTTGTGCCCAGAACAGGAATCGAACCTGCACATCCTTGCGAACGCTAGATTTTGAGTCTAGTGCGTCTACCAATTCCGCCATCTGGGCAGGGTTGCAATATTACGCTATTAACGAAAATCTTCCAAAATACGATCTAGGTATTTTTTCTTGTAGTAATACTCCTTTATTTGCAGCATTCCTTCTTGGGAAATAGTATCGACCGAACTAGTTTCCAAATACGTTTTAATAGGGCTGAAAATTTCATTTTCTATATTTTTAACTTTAGTAAGTACATCTTGTTTTGCATGGTCGTCATCGGCGTCCATCCAAGCCTCGTTTAATTCCATCATTTCCATTAAAAAATCAGGACTTAATGCATATTTCTCTTCTGCTTCTAAAAAGCCTTTTATTTCTAACACATAGGGTAGTATAGCTGCAGGGCTCTGTAGTAAAGTAAATGCTTTATTGGCAATAGCCGATTTTTCTAAGGCTTCCTCTTGTTCAAATTCATTGGCCTGTGTGAACTTATCCGGATGCGAGGCACGCTGAATATCCATAAAAGCAGCACGGAGTTGCTTTGTATCTACTTGAAAACCAATAGGCAAACCGAACAATTCGAAATAGTTCATTTTAATATTTTGTATATTGTGTAAAATTACCAAAATGCCGGTTATTGGCCTTATTAAAGAAGGAAAAGTTCCTTGCGACAATCGGGTAGCCCTTAGCCCCAAGCAGTGTAGGTATTTGTTAGATCAATTCCCTAGTTGGGATATTATAGTAGAGTCTTCCCCCAATAGATGTTTTAAGGATAAAGAATACCAGAAGGAAGGTATTAAGGTTGTGGAGGATATTAGTGCAGCAGACATTTTATTGGGTATTAAAGAAGTACCTATTTCTCAATTGATTCCTCATAAAAAATATTTATTCTTTTCTCATACCAAAAAAGCGCAAACTTATAATCAAACATTGTTTCAGGCAATGATGGATAAAAATATAACGCTCATTGATTATGAGTGTTTAGAACACGAGGACGGACAAAGATTAATTGGCTTTGGATTTTTTGCAGGTATAGTAGGGGCACATAATGGAATTATGGCTTATGGTAATAGAACCAAGGAATTTACTTTAAGCAGGGTGAAGGAAGTGAAAGATTATATGGAGCTTGTTCATACTTATTTTGGTTTAAAACTACCCAAAATAAAAATTGCCATTACTGGTTCTGGTAGAGTAGCCCATGGCATTTTAGAAATTATGAATTTAATGGATGTGCAAGAAGTAGAACCTGATGAATATACTACTAGAGACTACGCTTATCCTGTATATGTGCATTTAAAAGGAGGCGATTTATACAGACACAAAACAAATAATACTTACGACAGAAACGATTTTCATGCGCATCCAGAAAATTATAATTGTTTGTTTAATAATTATTTGAAGCATACACATATACTTATGAATGGTATTTATTGGGAGCCAAGTATTGCACCTTTATTTACCATGGATGATTTAAAAGATGACGACTTTGCTTTAACCACCATTGCCGATATCACCGATGATGCCCATGGCAGCGTCCCTTGTAATTTAGGCGATTCTAGTTCCGATGACCCTGTGTATGGAGTGAATATAAGTTCTTGTGAAAAGACAGCCCCTTATATGCCCAATGGTATAGATATAATGGCAGTAGGCAATTTGCCTAATGAATTACCCAGAGATGCTAGTAGATACTTTGGAGAACAACTTATTAAATACGTTATTCCCGATTTAATTAAAGGAGGTAATAAAATTATTGAAGGAGCCACTATGCTTGATAAGGGGAAGCTGACCCAAAACTTTTCTTACTTAGCAAATTATTCAAAACATTAATTTAAAAGTCTTATTTTAAAGAATGTACAGTAAGAACTAAATAAATTATTTTGCAATGACTAACTCTTACAAATACAAATAATAGTCCTTTAGTAGTTCGGTAAATGCAGTTGAATAAGTATTATCTGTATTTTTAATCACTATTTTATTTCTTAGCACTGAAATATCTTTGTCAATTGGCGATTTTGCTTTTCTTAAATGCAAGAAGGATCTAAAAGGTAAATGCTTGGCATCGTTATACACTAATACTTCTTCCACTAATTGTAGTTGTTGTGCTTCAGCTAATTTTTGCATGGTATACGCGCGAAGGGTAGGTACTAAAACAAAAAAGGAACCGGCATCAGTTAATAAGCTTGAAACATTTTCTACCAAACTAGTCCAAGGCAGTTCAGTGCTATGGGCCGCTTTATTTTTATTGGCGTCTGGAGACTTTAAATCGCCCTCGTAAAAAGGGGGGTTGGAAATAACGATATCAAATAAATGACCCTTTGAATTAGCTGTAAAGTTTTGTATTGAATCATTGACCAGCTTTAAGCGGTCGCTCCATTTACTTATATTAAAATTTGAACTAGCTTCTGCAGCTGCTTGTGATTCAATTTCAATGGCAGTAATACTTGCCTTGGAGCTTTCGGTCACTTGGGCTAGCATTAAACTTAATAAGCCGGTACCTGTGCCAATGTCTACTATACTATTTGAATTTTGTACCAAGGTCTTTTGGCTTACCCAGGCCCCAAACAAACATGCATCAGTACATACTTTCATTGAAGTATGCTGCTGATGCACGATAAATTGTTTACACTGAAAATAGGGGTTAGCCACTATTCTGCACTTAAACTAGCTCCTAAATATTCTTTATTTAATCTCGCAATGTTCGCAATAGAAATTTCTTTAGGACAAGTAGCTTCACAAGCACCTGTATTAGTGCAAGAACCAAATCCTTCCTTATCCATTTGCGCCACCATATTGAGTACTCTTGACTTTCTTTCTGGAGCACCCTGAGGAAGTAAGGCTAAGTGAGATACTTTCGCACTTAAGAATAACATCGCTGAACTATTCTTACAAGCAGCCACACAAGCACCACAACCAATACACATAGCTGCTGCAAAAGCGTCGTCTGCATTTTGTTTTTCTATAGGAAGGCTATTGCCATCTACTGCATTACCCGTATTCACACTAATATAACCACCTGCTTGAATAATTCTATCAAAAGCAGAACGGTCAACGGTTAAATCTTTTACAATAGGGAAGGAGTTGGCTCTCCATGGTTCAATCACAATGGTTTCACCATCTTTAAAGGCACGCATGTGCAATTGACAAGTAGTATTTGCCTGCCAAGGACCATGCGGCTTTCCATTAATATACATAGAACACATACCACAAATACCTTCACGACAATCATGATCAAAGGCTACTGGATCTCCACCTTCAGTAATTAATCTTTCATTTAAAATATCCATCATTTCTAAAAAAGACATTTCATCAGAAATACCCGCAACATCATAAGTAACAAAGGCACCTTGTGCGTTGGCATTTTTTTGACGCCAAACTTTAACTTTTAAATTCATTGTATTTTGAGACATAGCTAAAAAATTATTCTGTAAATATTTTGTGTTTGTGTTGAAAGCTTATTTATAGTTATATGCTTATTTATAATTACGTTGACTTGGTTTAATAACATCATATTTCAACGCTTCTTTATGCAATTGCCATTCATGCGCTCCTTTGTTTTCCCAAGCAGCAACATACATAAATTTTTCATCGTCTCTTAAGGCTTCTCCTTCTGGTGTTTGGTATTCTTCTCTAAAGTGACCACCACAGCTTTCTTCTCTAGCTAGTGCATCTACACACATTAATTCTCCTAGTTCAATAAAGTCGGCCACACGGTTGGCTTTATCTAATTCAGGATTGTATTCATTTATTTCTCCAGGAATTCTTAGATCAGACCAGAATTCTTTTTTCAAAGCTTGCAGATCTGCAATGGCTTGTTTTAAACCTGCTTCATTTCTTGACATACCACACTCATTCCAGATAATTTTACCTAAACGCTTGTGGAAACTTTCTGCCGATTGTTTACCATTAATATTTTTTAATGAAGCAATACGCTCTGCTACTTTTTTAGCAGCCTCTTCAAAGGCCGGATGTGAAGTTGGAATGGCAGCATTGTAAATTTCATCTGCTAAATTATTTCCTACTGTATAAGGCGCCACAAAATAACCATCTGCTAAACCTTGCATTAAGGCACTAGCACCTAAACGGTTGGCACCATGGTCGCTAAAGTTAGCTTCACCTAAGGCATATAAACCTGGCACGGTAGTTTGTAATTCATAATCCACCCATAAGCCACCCATGGTATAATGCACGGCTGGGTAAATACGCATTGGCACTTCGTAAGGATTTTCTCCAGTGATTTTTGAATACATATTAAATAAGTTGCCATATTTTTCTTTCACCACTTCTTTACCCATGGCAATAATTTGCTCACTAGATACATTAGAAAGTCCTTGCTTACTTACTTCAATCTTACCATATCTTTCAATAGCGGCTGCATAATCTAAATAGACGGCTTGCTTGGAAGTACCTACTCCAAAACCAGCATCACATCTTTCTTTGGCAGCACGAGAAGCCACATCACGAGGTACTAAGTTTCCAAAAGCAGGGTAGCGACGTTCTAAGAAATAATCTCTTTCTGCTTCAGGTATGTCGTTTGCTTTTCTAGTTTCTCCTACATTTTTAGGTACCCAAATTCTTCCATCATTTCTTAATGACTCAGACATGAGGGTTAGTTTGGATTGATGATCACCACTCACTGGAATACAAGTAGGGTGAATTTGCGTAAAGCAAGGATTTGCAAAATAAGCACCTTGCTTATGCGCTTTCCATGCAGCAGTTACATTTGATCCCATGGCATTGGTTGATAAATAATACACATTACCATAACCACCAGAACATATTAATACCGCATGTCCAAAATGTTTTTCTAATTCACCTGTAATTAAATTACGGGCAATAATACCTTTTGCTTTTCCATCAATTTTTACAATGTCTAACATCTCATGTCTTGTATGCATCGTTACATTGCCTAATGCTACTTGACGCTCTAAGGCTTGATAAGCACCTATTAATAACTGCTGACCTGTTTGACCTGCAGCATAAAAAGTTCTTTGTACTTGTGTTCCACCAAAACTTCTATTACTTAATAAGCCACCATATTCACGTGCAAAAGGAACACCTTGTGCCACACATTGGTCAATGATATTCGTACTCACTTCTGCTAAACGGTGCACATTGGCTTCGCGAGAGCGGTAGTCACCGCCTTTAATCGTATCATAAAATAATCTGAATATACTATCTCCATCGTTCTGATAATTCTTAGCTGCATTAATTCCACCTTGTGCAGCAATACTATGTGCTCGGCGTGGAGAATCCTGAAAACAAAATGCTTTTACTTTATAACCCAACTCAGCCATAGAGGCTGCAGCCGATGCGCCTGCAAGTCCAGTGCCCACAATAATGACTTCCATTTTTCTTTTATTGGCAGGGTTCACTAGTTTACAATGTCCTTTGTAATCGACCCATTTGTCATCTAGATTTCCGGAAGGTATTTTAGCGTCTAACATATTTAATCTTTTATCTATCGTTTAGAATATATTTATTTTGAATTTTTAATTTACCCAGTGTAAATAAAAACTAATAGGCATTAAAGCAAATGCTAATGGAATAATAATGGCAAAGCCAAAACCAATAGTGTTAATCATTGCATGGTATCTTTTATTATGTACTCCAATTGTTTTGAAGGCACTTTGAAAACCATGTGCTAAGTGGTAGCCCAAGGAAATACAAGCAATCACATAAAATAAAACCACCCAAACATTTTCAAAAGTATCCTGCATGACTGCATATAAATTATGTACTATAAAGCCATTGCCTAAATCCATTTCTTCCACTCCAGTGATACGAGAAGGAACCCAAAAATGTTTCCAATGTATTACAAAAAACATAAGAAGTATAGTTCCTAAAATAGCCATACTTCTGCTATACCATTTACTACCTTTTGAATAATTTACTTCATAGCCAATTTTTCTTTTGCTTCTATTTTCTAAGGTTAGCATATAGCCTTGGATGATATGTAGAAAAATGCCTAAGAATAATCCTATTTCTAAAATTCTTGGTACTATAAAACTTCCCATAAAATGAGCTGCTTTATTGAAGGTGACGCCACCGTCCATTGCCCAAATACAAGCATTTAATCCTGCATGTACGACTAAGAATAAGACTAAGAAAATACCCGTGAAAGCCATTACTAATTTTTTCCCCACGGAGGACGTAAACATTTGCTTAAAGGTCATAATAAGATGTATTTTAAATCGCTGCAAAAGTAAGAACGAATTGCGAGCTTAGAATAAATCGTTGCATGATTTTTCTGACAATTTATCAATAAGTAAACAAGTCCTTCAAAAAGCCCCCTTTAGATGATTTTTTCACCACTTGTATAAAATTCAAGCTGGAATCATATATTGACTTAATTTTATACCATGATAAAAGTGCTTACTATACTTTGGAATAGCTTCAAAATGGCCATCGGAGAGCTAAAAGCGAATAAACTAAGAACCTTTCTTTCCTTATTTGGCATCACCATTGGTATCTTTTGTATTATAGGTGTTTTGGCCACCATTGACAGTTTACAATCAAAAATCAAAAGCGATTTATCAAGCTTTGGAAACAATTCGGTGTATATCGATAAATGGGATTATTCTGGAGGCCCAGAATACCCATGGTGGAAATTCGTTAAGCGTCCAAGTATGAAAATAGAGGAAATGGACTTCGTTAAAAAGAAGAGTACGCTGGCTTCCAATATGGCTTTTGTGATGCAAACCCAAGAGTCTTTTTCTTATGAGGATAATGTTTTAAAGGGGGTCAATATGTACGGTATTACTCCAGAGTATAAAAAAATACAATCTTTTGATATTGGCTATGGTAGGTTTTTAAGTGAGTCGGATTTTACGCGAGGCGTACCTTATGTAGTTATAGGATATAAAGTAGCAGAGGAATTATATGGTAAGGCAGATAAAGGCGTGGGTAAAACTATTACCTATAATGGCCGTAAACTTTTAGTAATTGGCGTTATTGAAAAACAAGGTTCTGCCATTATTAATGGCTATGACTATGATAAGAGTACTATTGTTACACATAACTATATGGCTTCAGTGTATAATCCCGATAATTTAGGCCCTGTTATTATGGTACAACCTAAAGCAGGCATTACTTCTAAGGCTTTGCAAGAAGAGTTAACGGGTATTATGCGTCAAATTAGAAAACTAAGCCCCACTCAGGAAGATAATTTTACTTGTAATGATGTAGCTCAATTTAAAGACCAAGTAGAAAGTGTATTTGGGGCTGTGAATAAAGGAGGATGGGCCATTGCAGGACTTTCTTTAATAGTGGGCGCCTTTGGTGTAGCCAATATTATGTTTGTAACAGTAAGAGAAAGAACTAGTCAGATTGGATTAAAAAAAGCAATAGGCGCCAAGAGTTCTTCTATTTTATATGAGTTTTTATTAGAGAGTGCTTTTTTATGTATTATTGGAGGCTTGGTAGGATTATTACTCGTTTGGTTACTCACGCTGGCATTAAGTTCCTTTCTTCCTTTTGCAATTACCATTGCCCCAAGTATTATTTTTCTGGCCTTCAGTATCTGTATTATTTTAGGAGTGGTTTCAGGAATTATTCCTGCTTCCATTGCTGCCAAAATGAACCCAGTAGAAGCTATTAGAACAAAGTAATTACCTGAATTTTCGCAAGACTTAATATAAACTCAGCGTTTTAATTAACTTCGTGCTGTGTATACAAAACCAATTACAATATTAGCGATAGAGTCTTCCTGCGATGAAACCGCGGCCTCTATTATTGTGAATGGAAAAATCCTTTCCAATTTTATTGCGAATCAAACAGTGCATGAAAAATTTGGCGGCGTGGTACCAGAACTTGCTAGTAGAGCACATATGGAAAATATTGTGCCGGTGGTAGATGCTGCTTTAAAAAAAGCCTTTCCTGAAAATACCCCTACAGATAGTTTAGCAAAATTAGATGCCATTGCTTTTACACAGGCGCCAGGTTTAATTGGTAGTTTATTAGTGGGTGCGCAATTTGCAAAGTCCCTTGCACTTTCATTAGATAAACCTTTAATTGCAGTTCATCATATGCAAGCGCATGTACTCGCTAATTTAATAGACGATCCTAAACCCAGCTTTCCTTTTTTATGTTTAACAGTGAGCGGTGGTCATACACAAATTGTAAGATGTAATAGCGCGGCTGAAATGATTATACTCGGCGAAACCATTGATGATGCTGCAGGAGAAGCCTTTGATAAAATTTCAAAATTATTAGGACTGCCTTATCCAGGTGGCCCGCTTTTAGATAAATTAGCACAGAAGGGAAATCCAAAAGCCTTTGTTTTTGCTAAACCTCAAGTACCTAATTTAGATTATTCTTTCAGTGGCTTAAAAACCAGCGTGCTCTATTTTTTACAAAAACAATCGCCAGCGTTTATACAAGAAAACTTAAATGATTTATGCGCCTCTGTGCAGTCTACCATTGTGGAGATTTTACTAAAACAACTTAAAAAGGCCATTCAAGAAACAGGCATTCAGGAGTTTTGTATAGCAGGGGGTGTGAGTGCCAATTCAGGCCTTCGACATGGGGTGGCAGAACTTGCTCAAAAAACAAAGTCCACGGTATTTTTACCTGCCTTTGAATACTGTACCGATAATGCCGCTATGATTGCCATGGCTGCCCATTATAAGTATTTGGAGGGGGCTTTTGAAAGTTTAGCCGTTACCGCCTCTGCAAGATCGAATTGGTAAATTAAAAAGGATTAACTTTGCAGCCTCAAAAATAGTTTAGCAATGATTAGTGCAAGAAACGTCACTTTGGCCTACGGTAAAAGGGTTTTATTCGATGAAGTTAATATTAGCTTCACGAAAGGAAACTGTTATGGTATTATTGGTGCCAATGGTGCAGGTAAGTCTACATTTTTAAAAATATTAAGTGGGGAAATAGAACCCAATAAAGGAACTGTGGAGATAACGCCAGGCGAACGTATGGCGGTATTAAAACAAAATCAATTTGAGTTTGATGAGCAAACTGTATTGAGTACGGTGATGCAAGGACATAAGCGTATGTGGGAAGTAATGCATGCTAAAGATGCTTTATATGCTAAAGAAGATTTTACCGAAGAAGATGGTCTTAAAGCTGGAGAGTTGGAAGCAGAGTTTGGAGAGATGGGTGGCTATGAAGCAGAAAGTAATGCAGCAAGTTTGTTAAGTGACTTAGGGGTGAAGGAATCAATGCACCAAGACTTAATGAAAGACATTCCTAGTAATTTTAAACTTCGAGTTTTATTAGCACAATCTTTATTCGGTAATCCAGATATTTTATTATTAGATGAGCCTACCAACGGATTAGATATTGAAACCATTGGATGGTTAGAGAATTTCTTAGCCGATTATCAAAATATTGTACTTGTGGTAAGTCACGACCGCCACTTCTTAGATACAGTGTGTACGCACGTTTCAGACGTTGACCGTTCTAAAATAAAAACATTTACAGGTAACTATTCTTTCTGGTATGAGTCGTCTCAATTAATGGCGCGTCAAATGTCAGACAAGAATAAAAAGAATGAAGATAAGCGTGCCGCCTTATTAGATTTTATTGCGCGTTTCTCTGCCAATGCAAGTAAGAGTAAGCAAGCTACTTCTCGTAAAAAGGCTTTAGAGAAATTAACCATTGAAGAAATTGAACCATCTAACAGAAAATATCCAGGTATTATTTTTCAACCACTTCGTGAAGTGGGCAATCAAATTTTGAATGTAGAAAAATTAAAAAAAGAAGTAGATGGTCGTGTTCTATTTAAAGACGTTTCTTTTTCTGTAAGTAAAAACGATAAGATTGCTTTTTTAAGTAGAGACCCATTAGCCATTACTTATTTTTTCGACATTATTAATAACAATGGCAAAGCCGATGGCGGAACCTATGAGTGGGGAACCACTATAACTAGTGCCTATTTACCTATGGAGCATAATAGCTTTTTTAATGAAGCCTATACTTTAATGGATTGGTTAAGACAATATGTTCCTACCCATGTAACAGACGCCGATGAGCCCTTTATAAGAGGCTTTTTAGGCAAGATGTTATTTAGTGGAGACGATGTATCGAAAAAGACTAATGTCCTAAGCGGGGGAGAAAAAGTGCGTTGCATGGTGAGTAAGATGATGCTCCAAAACCCAAATGTGGTTATCTTGGACCAACCTACTAACCACTTAGACCTTGAAAGTATCCAAAGCTTTAACGAGGGCTGTCAAAACTACCCAGGTGTGGTATTAATCACCTCACATGACCATACTTTCATGCAAACAGTGGCCAATAGAGTGATCGAAATTACCCCTAAGGGCATCATTGATAGATTGATGACTTTTGATGAATATATGGAAGATAAAAGGGTGCAAGAATTAAGGGCAGAAATGTATGCTTAAGCCCTGCTAAATACCTTATACCTTAATGAAAACCAACATTTTATCCTTTTTTGGACATTATTAGGGTAAATCTTCAAAAAAACACTAAAATAAATGGGACTGTAAAGGTTATTTACTTACCTTTGCCGTCCGTAAAAAATAATTTCTCATGGCTAGAGTATGTCAATTAACTGGAAAGAAGCCGATGTCTGGAAATAGTGTTTCACACTCCAACATCAAGACAAAGCGTCGTTTCCTTCCAAATTTGCAAAAGAAGCGTTTCTACTTCATAGAAGAAGATCGCTGGATTACCATCAAAGTATCAACTGATGCTATCAGAACCATTAATAAGAATGGTTTAGCTTCTGTTGTTAAAGATCTTAGAGCACAAGGCGAAAAGATTTAATTAACCCAATTAAGTATAACTTATAATATACCATCATGGCAAGGAAAGGAAATAGAGTTCAAGTAATATTAGAGTGCACAGAGCACAAGACTACTGGTTTACCAGGTACTAGTCGTTATATTACTACGAAGAACAAGAAGAATACTCCAGATCGTTTGGAGTTCAAAAAGTATAATTCAATTTTGAAAAAAGTAACGTTACATAAAGAAATTAAATAGTCATGGCAAAATCAGCATCTAAAAACGCGAAAGTAAAAGATCTTAAGGCTTCAGCTGAAGCAAAGAACTGGACTAAAGTAATTAAAGCTATCCGTAGCCCTAAAACAGGCGCGTACACTTTTAAAGAGAATATCGTTCACAAGGATCTTGTTAAGGAATTCTTAGCTAAATAGTAAGACTTTTTAGTCTGTATCTATTAATCGCTAGCAATTTTACTACGCACAAAATCATTTAAAGTTCAGACCTAGTCTGGACTTTTTTTATTTTAATTAATTCTAAGCTAAAGCATCTTAATTTTTATTGATTAAATTTACAGTATGAGTTTTTTAGGTAAATTATTTGGCATAAAAGAAAAGGAAACCCTAGACCAAGGTTTAGAGAAAACCAAGAAAGGTTTTTTAGAGCGAATTTCTAAAGCCATTATTGGAAAAACTTCAGTGGACGATGAAGTGCTAGATCAATTAGAAGAAGAGCTAATTGGTGCGGATGTGGGAGTGGATACTACTTTAGCCTTAATTGAAAAATTACAAGAGCGCGTTAAAAAAGAAAAATATTTATCTACTTCAGAATTGAATGGTTTATTGCACGAAGAAATAGTTTCTTTATTAGTAGATGCCCCCTCCAATCAACTAGGTTTTATTCCTCCTTCTGATAAAAAGCCCTATGTAATTTTAGTAGTAGGTGTGAATGGAGTGGGTAAGACAACTACCATTGGTAAATTAGCACATCATTATAAGGAAGCTGGAAATACTGTGGTAATGGGCGCTGCAGACACTTTTAGAGCTGCTGCTGCCGATCAACTCACTATTTGGAGCGAAAGAGTGGGTGTAGCCATTGTAAAGCAAAATCATGGCGCCGACCCTAGTGCGGTGGCCTTTGATACTATTCAATCGGCTATGGCAAAAAACGCCGATGTCGTATTAATAGATACCGCAGGTCGTTTGCATAATAAACTACATTTAATGGACGAGTTAAATAAAATTAAACGCGTTATTGAAAAACAATTACCAGGTGCACCGCATGAAGTGTTATTGGTATTGGATGGTTCTACTGGACAAAATGCCTTAGAGCAAGCCAAGCAATTTATGGCGGTAACGAATGTGAATGCATTAGCCATTACAAAATTAGATGGTACAGCCAAAGGAGGTGTGGTTTTATCTATAGCACATCAATGCAAAATACCTGTTAAGTATATTGGAGTTGGAGAACAAATTAAAGACTTGCTTTTATTTGATAAAGATGAATTTGTAGATTCTTTATTTAAGTAATGAATAGCTAAGCTATTACTAAAGTACTACTTGAGTACGTATCGAATTCCAATACCCCCTTGATTTTTAAAATAGGCTTGTATGATGCTAAAAGAAGGTTGCCAATCAATACTTATATTTAAAGGGGAATTTTTCACTTTATAATCAAGCCCAATGATTCCATCAAATCCAACTGAAATATTGGATTTGTCAGTGGTAGCGTTTTTCTTTACCCATTCTTCGCTCCAAATTCCTAAATGACCACCATAACCAATATACCAAGACAATTGATTGTCATCTTTGATTGGAGTATGTATTTCATTGATCGCAGAAATCCAAAATCCATCTAGTGTAATGTAACCGGAGTATTCAATGGCTTTATTGGGGGTATAAAAAGTTTTATAGGTTAGCGCACCTGGGTACATTTTAACACCAAAAGACTTCGTATAACCATCTTCATATAAATGAATACTTCTATTGACATTGGTATCTAGAGTAATACGCTGAGCAAAAATGAATTGGTAAACAAATAAACTAAAGAAGGTAAATACTAAATGCTTTTTTGTCATATTGTAGATTTGGGGGTACGCAAATTTAAGGGGAAATTCTAAAAATAAACTGTTTAATAAATGCTAATTTTTCTATAAACAAGCCCAATAAGGGCTAGGGATTCTTGTGAATTATGTTTAGGTTTGTAGTATGCATAGTTTTAAAGAATTATCAGAAAAATTTAATAAGGGATTCGAGGCCGAACACTTCCCAAAATCGCCTGCCAGCTTATATGAACCAGGCAATTACTTTTTAAGTATTGGTGGTAAAAGAATTAGACCTGTGATGTGTTTATTGGGTAATGAACTATTCTCTGATATTCATTCCGATGCTTACCAGCTAGCCAATGCAGTGGAGTTATTTCATAATTTCACTTTAGTGCATGACGATATGATGGACGAGGCTTCCTTAAGAAGAGGCAAAACCACCGTGCATGTTAAATATGACAATAGCACTGCCTTATTAGTAGGCGATGTAATGGTTATTCGCGCTTATGAGTATATTCAAACCATACAGGCTCAATATTTACCTAAGATTTTACAACTATTTAATAAGACTGCTAAAGAAGTTTGTGAAGGCCAGCAATTAGACATGGACTTTTCAAAATTGGAAAAGGTAAGTATGGATGAGTATATACATATGATTACCTTAAAAACTTCTGTACTATTAGCAGCGAGTTTAGAAATGGGTGCCATCTTAGGAGGAGCCAGCGTGAATAATTGCCAACACTTATATGAGTTTGGAAAAAAAATAGGTATTGCCTTTCAAGTGCAGGACGATTATTTAGATGCTTTTGGAGACGCCGCCATTTTTGGCAAGGAGCCAGGAGGCGATATCAAACAAAATAAAAAAACATTTTTATTAATACATGCATTGGAAGTAGCGAATGTTGCTCAGAAAAAAGAATTAAATGAATTATTAAATTCCAATCCGCCCGATAAAGTAGAAAAAGTTTTAGCCATTTTTAAATCTTGTGGAGTGGACGCCTGGGCAGAAGCCTCTAAAGCAAAATATATGCAAGAAGCCTTTGCGCATTTAGAATCTATTGCAGTGGTATCTGATCGCAAAAAGCCTTTAATTGAATTGGCGAATTATTTAATGAATAGAAATCAATAACCCTTTGCAATGATGAATTTATTTAGGAAGAAATCGATTGAAAAAATTGTGAAGGATGCAGAGGCGGGATTAAGTGATGGTCATACCGGCAGCGGATTAAAAAGGGTTTTAGGGGTTCGTGACCTTACTTTAATGGGTATTGCTGCGGTAGTGGGTGCAGGTATTTTTTCTACCATTGGTACTGCAGCTTTTCACGGTGGCCCTGGCATCTCTGTCTTATTTTTGATCACAGCTGTAACTTGTGGCTTTAGTGCACTTTGTTATGCTGAATTTGCAAGTAGGGTGCCTATTGCAGGAAGTGCCTATACTTATGCCTATGTTACTTTTGGAGAATTAATAGCCTGGATAATTGGTTGGGCATTGATTTTAGAATATGCCATTGGAAATATGGTAGTAGCAATTAGTTGGAGTGGCTATTTTATTAATTTATTAGAAGGTTTCCATATTCATCTTCCAGGTTGGTTATCTACCAATTATGAGACTGCACAACAAGGTTATGAGGAAGCGGTAAAACATTTAGCCGCTGGTGGAACGCCTGCTACATTTTCGAAACTCGCAAGAATTGGATATGATGCAATCACCAATGCACCTATGATAGGTCAAACAAGAATCATTTTAAATATTCCCGCATTTGTGATCGTGGTTTTAATTACGCTCTTGGTGTACAGAGGTATTAAAGAAAGTAAAAAGAGTACAAATCTCATGGTAATCTTTAAAATTGCGATCATTCTCATGGTAATTATACTTGGCTTCTTTTATGTGGATACAGCCAATTGGGCACCCTTTATGCCCAATGGATTTAAAGGTGTTTTAGCGGGTGTGTCGGCTGTATTTTATGCCTATATTGGATTTGATGCCATTTCTACAACGGCTGAAGAATGTAAAAATCCGCAAAGAGATTTGCCTAGGGGCATGATCTATTCTTTATTAATCTGTACCGTATTGTATATTCTTATCGCCTTGGTTTTAACTGGGATGGTGAGTTACACAGAATTAAAAGTAGATGATCCTTTGGCTTTTGTGTTTGAAAGAATTGGCTTACATAAAATTGGATATATTATTTCAATTAGTGCAGTGGTAGCTACCACAAGTGTGCTCTTAGTATTTCAATTAGGCCAGCCTAGAATTTGGATGAGTATGAGTAGAGATGGTTTACTTCCTAAGAAATTTTCAGCAGTACATCCTAAATACGGTACGCCAGGTTTTGCAACCATCATCACAGGAATTTTTGTAGGTGTGCCCTCCATGTTTATGTCTATTTCGAGAATGACAGACTTAACCAGTATTGGCACCTTGTTTGCATTTGTACTAGTTTGTTTTGGAGTATTGGTATTGCCTAGATTATCTCCTTCCATTAAAGGACAAGCATTTAGATTGCCCTACATAAATGGTCAGTATATTATTCCTGCATTGGCAATGATCTTTTTATATTTTGCACAACATAGAATTTTAAATGCGTTTAAGGAAGTTGGTAACGAAGGGTATCAGGAAATTTTATTTTTAGTTTTTACACTTATATTTATAGTGGTGGCTATTTTAAGTTTTCTTAAAAAATACTCCATTATCCCAATTATAGGCGCCATGTGTTGCTTGTATTTAATGATAGAGATTCCTCCTGTAAGTTGGATGTGGTTCTTTATTTGGATGACCATTGGCTTGGTGATCTATAATTTATATTCTAAAAAGCATAGTCTTTTAGCAAAAAATTAATTGATGAAGTATCAGGTAGGCGATGAAATTTTAGTATTACATAGTAATGAAGAAGGGCATATCATTGAAATCATGAATGAGGAGATGGTCATGATTGAAGTAAGAGGTGTGAAATTCCCTGCCTATATGGATCAAATAGATTTCCCTTATTTTAAGAGATTCACCCAAAAGAAATTATTTCCTGAAAAAGCGGCGCCACAGAAAATTTATGTTGACCAAATTCCAAAAGAAAAAATAAAAGTATCTGAAACTAAAATTGAAGACGGGGTTTGGATTCATATTGTTCCCAAATTTAGTTTAGATGACTTTAATGACGAAGTAGTTGAAAGCTTAAAAATATATTTATCTAATCATACAAGGGTGGGTTATCAATTTGTATATGAGCAATTATTTTTAGGGGAAGTTGGTTTTGCACTTGAGTCTACCATTCATCCCTTTACCGATTTTTATATACATGATATTCAATTTGCAGCTGTAAATGATTCTCCTGGTTTTGCTGTCGATTTTTCTTTGGTGGAGCCGCATAAAAAGAAGGCCGATCATTTTGAAACAAATTTAAAAATTAAGCCCAAACAGTTATTTCAAAAAATTGAAACTTTAAAAGAAAATAACCAAGCAGCTATTACCTATTTGTTATTTGAAACCTATCCCGATAAAGCAGAGGATAATCATATTCAAATGGATATCTTAAGATCGGCAGGTTTTAAAGTCTATGACGCTACAAAAATCAAACAAAATTTACCTTCCGCTAGAACAGTCATTGATTTACATATTGAGAAGTTAATAGATAGGCATGACCACCTTTCTAATTTTGAAATATTAACTATTCAACTAGCTGAGTTTGAAAAATGGTTTGATCTTGCTAGGTTAAATCATTTACCAGCATTTACCATTATTCATGGTGTGGGTACAGGTAAATTGAAGGGCGAAATTCATGACTTATTAAAGGTTAAAAAAGGAGTGAAGAATTTTATCAACCAATACTCCGATTTTTACGGCTATGGCGCTACTGAAGTGTTTTTTGAATAATTATTTATCGTCTGTTTAATTTCAAGTTTACAATCTTATATTATTGAATATCAGTGAATCAGCGCCCATTAAGCTTAGCTATTCCTGTCAAATTTTAATTACTTACCTTTGCCTTACTACAAACCCGAGCTATCGTGGTAAGCAATTACCAAGGAAAGTCCGGACAGCATAGGGTAACCCACCGGTGAATAGCCGGCGTTCCAATTTATTGGGACAGAGAAAGTGCCACAGAAAATAACTACCTCGCAAGAGGAAAAGGTGAAAACGTGCGGTAAAAGCGCACGGGTAAGACAAGTAATTGTTTTATAGGGTAAACCTTGGGTGCTGTAATGCCACGTAAAGGAGCGCTTAAGAACGACTCGTTCAAGTTCCAGGGTAGGCAGCAAGACTCCAACAGCAATGTTGGGGCTAGATAAATGATAGTTTAGAAACAGAATCCGGCTTATGAGGCTTGTAGTATTTTTTAAAATTTGATCTTAGTATGTAAATGCTAAGATTGTAAACTTGATCATACATGACTATAGAACAAATAAAGCGTATGAAGGACCAAGTAAGTGTCCTAAGGAGGTTTCTTTGACGTCGATAACAGATTATACAAAGTAGCTACTGACAAACAATTGTCCTTGTCACCAGGTTTTTGGGATGACAACACGCGTGCTACAAGTACCATGAAGGAAATTAAGGTGAATGAGTATTGGATACATATGTATCAAAATGTAGCATCCCATTTAGAAGATTTTGTAGTACTATTTGAATTTTGGAAAGCAGGTGATGCCACTGAACTGGAAACGCAGGAAGCTTTTCAGAAAGCAACTCTTTTTATTGAAGAGGCAGAATTTAAAAGTACTTTAAATAAACCAGAGGACGAACTCCCCGCCATTTTACAAATTAATCCAGGAGCCGGTGGAACTGAAAGCCAGGACTGGGCTGAAATGTTACTTCGTATGTATACCATGTATGGCGAAAAACAAGGTTGGACTGTAAGCTCCATTGATTATCAAGAAGGAGATGGCGCAGGTATAAAATCGGCTACCTTACAATTCGATGGCCCCTTTGCTTATGGATTTTTAAAAGCAGAATCGGGTGTGCACCGTTTAGTGAGAATTTCACCATTCGATAGCAATGCAAGAAGACATACTTCTTTTGCATCGGTATATGTATATCCTTTAATTGATGATACTATTGAAATTGTAGTAAACCCAGCTGATATTGAATGGGAATTTTATAGAAGTGGTGGTAAAGGAGGACAGAACGTCAATAAAGTAGAAACCGCTGTAAGATTAAGACATGCTTCAGGTATTATTGTAGAATGTCAACAATCAAGAACGCAGGGTGAGAATAGAGAGATAGCCATGAAGATGTTGAAAAGCAGATTGTATGAAGAAGAAATGCGAAAAAAACAAGAAGCTTTAAATGCTTCCAATGCGAATAAGAAAAAAATAGAGTGGGGTAGTCAAATACGTTCTTATGTTTTTCATCCTTATAAAATGATCAAGGATCACCGCACCGATTTTGAAGTAGGAAATATAGGCCCCGTCATGGACGGAGAAATTGATGGCTTTATTAAGGCCTATTTAATGATGGAAGCTTCATAAGTTCATACTTACTCTTAGGTCTTAAGCTTTCTTGCCATTTAAATCCTTTAATAATTAATTCTTCTTTAGGCGTTTTATTAAGCGGTGTCATTTTACCTATGAGTTGGTTTTTGAAAACTACTTTAGCAGGTTCTGTATTTTCAAAATACACTTCAATAATTTGCGCATTGGAATGGTTTACCCCTATAAAGTATTTATCATTGTCTAAAGGGAAATATACATTCTCTGCATTGCCTTTGGCGCTCATTTTGTGAATCTCGCCCTCTTCAAAAAATACATTCAGCTTATTACCTTTTAGTTGGTTATAATAACTAGTAGTATCAATTTTATTAATAGCAAAAGCGTTTTCAAATACATATAACTGTTCTGGTTTTTTATTCTTTACAAATAAGTAAAGTGTATCGCCTGTAATTTGATTGTCGTTGGCCCATATAATAGGGTCGGAGATAAGTCTTATAGTGGAATCGCTTAAAGAATAAAATAAGCTATCGGCCTTGCCTTGAAGTGAATCGGAATATATTTTCACATGGTGATAGGCTTCAAAATATTTATCTAATGTGGTATCGGTAATAATACCCACTGAATCTCTTGCATTGGGTATTTTTCTTTTTAAATCAGAAATTTTACCCGCATACAAAGTATCTGCTGCTATGTATAAAGTGTCTTTTTTTTGTTTTATTAATAGAAGAGGGTTTTCTGTTGCCAAGAAAGTACTTTTTTGTTTATTGGCCTTTATATTATTAGCCGTTAAATCAAAACCTAGGGTGTCCTTGGAAGTATAAATAGCATTGCCTTTAAATTCACCCATTTCTAAAGAATCGTCTATCGCCATTTCATCGGCTATAAAATGATAAGTACTGTCGTCAATATTTGACCTATCATACATGTAACCCTTTCTCGTACCTGTATTGTAATTACCATTACTAGTGCTAATAACCCTGCTACCTGTTATAATTTTAGAGGGGCTTAAAAAGTTAGTGAGTTGTGAATAGGTATTGTACTCTAAGGTATCGGTAATAATATTATTTTCAGGGTCTATTAACTCCACTTTTTTTCTAAATATCACATCTCTTGTTTCTCCATAGTACAAACCTTCTGTACTTGTTAAGACTGTTTTATTTCTTACTAGCTTACCGCCATTTTTAAAGCTACCTAACTTAGCATTCACATCATAATCTAAAGAGTCGGTGGTTAATACGCCTTTGCCATCCGTGAGTTTTACTTTTTTACGTAAAAATGCTTTTTTGGTAGCGCCTAAATATTTTAAATAAGAGGAATAAGTATGCACGCTGTCGGCATCATTGATATGTACATTGCCAAAACCTTCTAAAGTATTTAAAGTAGTATTTAAAATAATACTATCTCCGTATAATAAAGTTTTCCCTTGACGAATTTTAACATGGCCTACTAATATCAAGTAGTCCATACTATCCATTTTTTTGACATTGTATACTTCGGCAGAAAGAAATTCAATGAGTTTATTTCCACTCGCTACTGGAGGAGTTTGGGCTGTAAGGCTGTCCTTGGTATTTTGGGTGATAGGGGTTTGTCCTTTTACGAAAGAAAAGCTAAGACCAGAAAATAATATGATGAGGCCCCATTTATTCATGATTCACAGAATCAGCTAAAGGCTTATCTAATGGAGTCGATTTATCTTTTTTGCCAAACACAGATACATTGATATATCTTTTAGGGTGCACTTTAATATCGTCGACAAGGGTATTGATACTTTTAAGGGTGCCTTGTAATTCATTATAAAAAGTGGAGTCATTCATTAATTTAGAAGCGGTACCATTCCCTGAATTTATCTTTTGTAAACTTGTATTTAAAGAAGCAACTGCTAATTGAATAGTTTTGATGGTCTTTGTCAAGTCGGCATCTTTCACCGATTTAGAAACGCTGTCTAAATTGGTAATTATATTATTTAACTTCTCATTGTTATTATTCAAGTTCTTTGTAAACGCATTTATATTATCAAATGATTGGCTTACCGATCCGTTTTGTTTTTGCAACATAGTTTCAATATTAGCCATAGAACTATTTAAACTCTTTGTAGTGATAGCTAAATTTTCTAATACAACGGCTAGGTTTTGTCTGTTTCTATCATCTAATACATGATTAATATTATTCAACACTTTATCCAAAGAAATAATGGCACTATTTGTTTTCTCACCTAAAGGAGAAAGGGTATTTACAAAATCGCCTAATAAACTATTAGCAGGTGCTGTTTGAATGGTGTCTCCCGATTTAATATAAGCAGTGGCATTACCTAGTACAATACTAATACTACTAATGCCTAAAGGATTATCTTGAATACTAGCTACTGAGTTATTGGGAATTTTATAAGCTTCATTCAATTTTACAGAAACAATAATGGAAGCTAGATTGTCTTTTTGGTTTTCAATTTCAAAAACCGTTCCCACTTGGTAGCCATTTACAAATACAGGATTAGAAACAATAAGTCCTTTGGTATCGGCATATTTTGCATAAATATAGTTACCTGGTTGAAATATGGTTTTTCCCTTTAGAAAATTAAATCCTATAATCATTAAGGTAATGGCAATTACGGTAAGCGCGCCCACCTTGGTTTCGTTTGATACTTTCATCTTGAATGAATTAAATAATCTTTAAGTAAAATTAGCTAAAAAAGGGGAGCTAATTGGTATTTGTCTTTTTCTGGTTTTCCAGTGAATTTTTATACCTTATGATTGACTTGGTGATTACCTCGCAAATTTGATTTTGCCCTTCATCGCTATTGAGATAATCCTCGTCTTCTGGGTTCGAAATGAAGCCAGTTTCAACTAGTACCGCAGGCATTTGCACGGCAGCTAGTACCCAAATTCCTTTCTGTCTTTGTTTGGCTTCTCTACTAATACGACCAGCGGCCTTAAATTCTTCCTCAATGGTTAAAGCTAAACTAGCTGCTCTTTGAAAAAATTGCTGCGTTAATAAACTTACCATCATAGATCGGGTAGGGTCGGCCTCTTCAATTTCTTTAATTTGTTTAATAGAAACAGAATCTAATTTTTCCACTACATCATCCACTGCCTCATTCGCCATATCTTTCTTTTGGTCTGATTTCCCTACATTATAAATAAAAGTTTCTGTACCCCTTGCTGTACTTGGCGTGTAGGTGGTTTTATATAAAGGCACTCTTCTTGTCACTTTTCTTTTAACCCCTTTTTTCTTTACGGTATAAGTTTTATTGGTATACCCAATTATTTCTCTGCTTCTACTAGGATTGGCTGAATTAGTATGGATACAAATAAATAAATCACCTTTGGCTGCATTGGCAATATTGGCCTTTTCTACTACGGAATTATAGATATCAGTTCTACGGGTCAGCACTACTTCAACATCAGGGACAGATTGATTGATATATTCCTCCAATTTTAAAGAAATAGCTAGAGACACTTCAGCTTCAGTGGAATATTTGCCATTTGAACCTGGATCCGTGCCACCATGACCTGGGTCAATAATGATACGTTTGATGGTTTTGGATGAGTTTTGGGCTTCTGTACTTAAGCTAATAAGGGTAAAAAGGGCTACTAGGCTATAAGTAAATGCTAAAATCAGTCTATTTTGCTTCATAATCAGTGCCTTAATGCTGTTTTAGTTTATTTTTGCTGCTGTGATAATAGCAGGATACAAAAATAACGTAAAATACAGGCGTTCTATTGTAAATGGTAGCATTTTACTAACATTAACAATAGTTTTAATGCCCATAATGGGTGTTTTTGCTCAGGCCAAAATACAGGCAGGTGCAAAAGACAGTATTTCTGTTAAAACAGATACCCTTTCTAAGAAAAATGATAGTACTTATATTAAGTCACTTAGAATATCCAAGGATAGTATTGATACCCCCGTTAATTATAATGCAGAAGATTCAGGCGTGATGGTAATGTCTACCAAAGAATTCTTTTTGTACGGCAAGGCTAAGACCGTTTATAAAACTTCAGAATTAGAGGCCGCTACCATAGTTTATGACCAGCAAAGTCAGAATATTAGAGCCTATGGTGCAAAGGATACTACTGGTAACCCATTAAGTAATCCAAAATTCAAAGAAGGAACAATGACTTCGGTGAATGACTCTATTTATTTTAATATGAAGTCGGGGAAGGGACTTACAAAAAATACCAATTTTCAACAAGGTGAAATTTTTATCAATGCCACCACCATGAAAAAGGTTACGCAAGACCAAGCTTATGCATGGAAGGCAAGATTTACTACCTGTAATTTAGATGACCCCCATTTTGCTTTTAGAACCAATAGATTAAAAATAATCACAGATAAAATTGGCGTCTCAGGCCCGGCCTTTCCAGAATTTGAGGGAGTGCCTTTTCCTATTGGTATTCCATTCGGCATTTTCCCTTTATCAAGAGGGAAGCATTCTGGTATGATGGCACCCGCTTTTTCTACGAGTGAAGATTTTGGTTTAGGCTTTGAAGGATTAGGCTATTATAAAGTACTGAGTGATAATTTCGATGCCACTATAAGAAGTAATATTTATTCTTATGGAGGATGGAGTGCCAATTTAAATAGTAAATATATTTTACGCTATAAATATATTGGCAACTTTAATCTTAGTTTACAAAATTCTAGAATTCTTAATAGGAATGTGAGTATACCGAGTGAATTCACGGGTGGTAAAACATTTATGATTAACTGGTCTCACTCCATGGATGCAAGGGCCTTACCGGGTACTAATTTTTCTGCCAATGTCAATTTTGGAAGCACTAAGTATAATAGTTATTTACTCAATAACCCTTATCAGAATTTCCAAAACCAAATTAGCTCATCCATTAGCTACAATAAGTCTTGGGATAATAAATATAATTTATCGGTAAACTTGAATCATAGCCAGAACAATAATTTAGGTTTGGTGAATTTAAGTTTGCCCAATATTAATTTTAATGCATTGACCTTATATCCTTTTCAGTCCAAGGATCAGGTGGGTAGTGGAAAATGGTATGAGAAATTAGGGATAGGGTATAATGGATCTTTCCAGAATCAAACGGCATTTTATGATTCTGCGTTTAATATCAATAGATTATTAGATACCATGCAATGGGGCGCTACACATAATATTCCTATTAGTGTTTCTCTTCCATCACTTGGGCCTATTACCATTACACCCTCTATTGGTTTTGATGAAAAATGGTTTGGCCAACAAAATACAAAGTCCTGGAACAGCAAATTAAACAAGGTGGATACTAGTTATGAAAAAGGATTTTACAGAGCACCCCATGTAAGTTTTGGTGTAGGAACAGCAAGTAGAATTTTTGGTACCTATAAATTTAAAAGTGATTATGTAGAAGCCATTCGTCATGAATTAAGGCCTAGTATCTCTTTTAACTATTCACCCGATTTAGCTAAATCTTATCATTATTCAACTCAAATTGATTCCACTGGAAGAACTTACCGCTTTTCAAAATATGATGGTGGCGCTTTAGGGGGTGCCTATTCAGAAGGTACTTTTGGAGGCTTAAGTTTTGGTTTGGATAATTTACTAGAAATGAAAGTAAAAGATAAAAAAGATACGAGTGCCGAAAGCTTTAAAAAAATAAAATTAATTGAAGGCTTTGGTTTTAATTCTAATTATAATTTTCTAGCCGATAGTTTTCAGTTAGGTAATTTTAATTTTTATGCGCGTACTATTTTATTTGATAAGTTCAATATATCCTCTTCTTTCAGCTTAGATCCTTACGCCACTGATGCGCAAGGGTTCAGGGTGAATAAATTAGATATTGACCCTACTAAATTTAAATTCGGAAGTATTACCAATGGAGGCGTCTCCATTGCTACTTCTTTTAAAAGTAAATCCAAGGACGATGCAGATGCTAAGAAAAAAGAAATTCCTTTAGATCCCTTCATGACTCCCGATGAACAACAAAGGCAATTACAATATGTAAAAGCCAATCCTGCAGAGTTTACCGATTTTGATATTCCTTGGAGTTTAACCGTATCTTATTCTTTCCAGTTTTCTAGAATAATCAAACCCGATTATTCAGGATTTAAATTACAAACCTATTCTAGTTTAAATTTTAATGGTGACTTTAGTTTAACGCCCAAGTGGAAATTGGGAGGAACGGGCTATGTAGATGTGGCCAAGGCCAGTATTCAACAACTAAGTATGTTTATTACGCGTGAGATGCACTGCTGGCAATTATCTATTAATGTAACACCTATTGGTATGTATCGTTCTTTCAGTATTACAGTGAATCCTAAATCGGGTATTTTAAGAGACTTAAAAATCAATAGAAGCAGAACCTTCTCTTCATCTACTTTCTAGTTTTTATCATTATTTTCTAAATAGTATTTAGCCATTACATCATAAACGGCTTGCTTCAAGCTATCCTTAGTATGTCCTTGTGGGAAAATAGCAGGAAGTATATGCATATCTATTTTACCAGGGGTAAAGTATAAGATAGGCCTTGCAGGAAGAATTTTTTTAGTGTTCAATAAAACAACGGGGATGATTGGTTTTTGCGTTTCAATCGATAATTTAAAAGCCCCATCGTAAAAAGATTTTAAAGGTTCCGTGGTTTTATTTCTAGTACCTTCTGGATATATTAACATATCAAGTCCATTATTTAGCACCTTCACCATATTATCAAAACTTTCTTTACGACTATTGTGGTCTTTTCTATCTACAATCACTGTGGCAAATCGGTAAATCCATCCAAATAAAGGAACATATACAAAACTTTTTTTAGCAATGGTTTTATTGGCTCTTGGTAAAAAAGGGGTGCTTATGGGTATATCAATTAAACTATTATGATTACATACTACAACGGCATTGGGCATTCCTTTAAAAACTTCTTTTCCTTTTACCCTAAAAGAACAACCAGATAAAAATAAAAACAAACCCATCCACATTTGTGATACTCTTCTATGGTATCTTGTTTTAAAGGGGTCTGAAAATATAAAACACAGTAAGTAAAACCATAAGAATATAAACATAGTAGAGGCAAATACGAGTAGTGCCCAAATGGCTAATGTTCTTGCAATAATATTCTTTACCAATTTCATATCGTTATTTAAATGGCCCAGTCAATGGGATCTATATTATTTTTTACTAAGTACTCATTGGCAGCACTAAAATGCTTGCAACCAAAAAAACCATTATAAGCACTAAAGGGGGAAGGGTGTGCTGCTTTTAAAATTTTATGTTTGGAACTGTCTATGAGTTTAATTTTTTCTTGTGCGAAATTACCCCATAAAATAAAAACCAAGCCCGTTTTTTGGGATGAAAGTGATAGAATTACATCGTCCGTAAACTTAGTCCATCCAATTTTAGCATGGCTTGCAGGTTCATTAGCCCTCACCGTTAGTACTGCATTTAATAATAGAACCCCTTGTTTAGCCCAAGTAGTTAAATTACCTGTAATTGGAATAGGCATACCAATATCTTTATGTAGTTCTTTAAATATATTCACTAAAGAAGGGGGTGGCTTAATTCCATCGGGCACAGAAAAACTTAAACCCATTGCTTGGTTTGCATTATGATAGGGGTCTTGTCCTAAAATAATTACTTTTACTTTATCATAGGGGGTTAAGCTAAATGCATTGAAAATAAGACCACCACTAGGGTAGATTGTTGTTTTTAATGCTTTTTCGGCTTTTAAATGGTCGGCAATTTGGCTAAAATAGGGCTTATCGAATAAATCCGACAAAGCATTTTTCCAACTTGTTTCCATTTTAATTTCCATAGAGTATCAATAATTGTAGTTCAATCTAAATAAAGATAAATGATGTATAACAAACCACCATTATTGCTTTTATAAGCCCGCATTTTGGTAAGTGAACTTTAATAATTTGAATCGGTTTGCATTTTTTTCCATATCAATGATCAATTCTTTTCTGGGCAAGGTTTCAAATGCAGGTAAAGAAGCCTTATTCCCTTGTAAGCGTGCAAGGTTATCTAAAGCTACATAACCAAAAGCAGCAATTACATTTAATATAATAGATATATCGCTTTTACGGGTACTCGTTACAGGAAGTTTTCTTATACTTTCATTTAAGGCCTGTGCATGCTTATGGAATAGTGCATAAATAGTTTCATGCTGCTTAGCTCTTATAGCAAGTGTAATGATACCTTCTTGCATGTCTTTATATATATCATATAAATCGTTGGTGAGTTGAATAACACCTCCTAAGGCATACCAACAAGCATCTGCTTCTGGAAGATAGGGGGTATCTAAATAATGTCTGCACATAAGTAAAGAGTAGCCGCCTTTTCTAGTAGTAATAGATAAAAGAGTCTCGTCACTCACATTTGGATTGAATTGTTCTAAGGAATCTTTTTGGGCAATATGAAGTTCTTCAAAGTCTTTATAGTATTGAGTTCTATCTGCAACATCGTTTAATAAACGAGTATGCGTATAAATAAATACTTTTTCAAAAAATGTTTTTGCATTATATTCTTCTGGATGATAAAATATAGCGTCTATCTGTTCAAGGGTTAAAGTTTTATCGTCAAAAAAATCGTCATAAACTGAAGCCATTATAAAATAAAGTAAATTTCTTTCCTTTTCATTTATATTATTATTACGACCATATAAACTGCTAAAACTATCGTTGATAAAATGTTGTTGAATGCTATATCTTTTTACAGTTTTCTCTATGGTTTTTTGATCAAATTTTCCATCAAATTTTACTTCTACTGTATGTAAATAAGCCCTAGCCCATTTTTCGGACTGCTTTAAACCTGAAAAGGTTTTAAGCGTTAACCTTCCAATAGATTTGATAAAACTGTATAAGTACATATTTATTAAAATTATAATAAATTATTTATAAAGGCAGCAGAAATTAAGTAGGCTATTTATTTTTCTTAGCCAACGCAATGGGTTCAAAGGGGCCAAACTTATGTTGCTTTTCTGAAAAGCTATCTGCATAAGGGCCAAAAGGATAGTCGACTGGTTTTGTGGCAAGTATTGGCCAGTCTTTGGATTTATCTTTGGAAGGTCTTGGTTGCGCATTAATATAAGCAGCTATATTCCAAGCATCTTGATTACTTAAACTAGGAGCATGATAATTAATTCCATTGGGCATATTATTTTTAATAAAGCCTGCGAGTTTAGATAATTGAAATAAACCTGCAGCATCGTTATAACTATGCTTGCCCCATACAGGAGGGTATAAATACATATTACCGGTACTATCCATTACACCTTCACCATTGGATCCATGACAGCTTTGACAATTTTGTACATAGGAAATTTTTCCTTCGGTAATACTTGCTGCAGTTTTTAAATAGGGTAATATTTCAATACCCGATCCTCTGACTTTTTTCCCTTTAGCTACATCATTACCCAACCATTTGATATAAGCGAATATGGCTTTCATTTCTTTGGAGTTGGTATCTAATGCTTTTCCATTTAAACTTCGCTCCATGCAATCATTCACTCTTTTGTAAATAGTTTCTAAACCACCCGATCTTTCTCTAAACTTTGGATAAGTAGAATATACCGAGCCATAATTTAATCCCCAGGGCTTAGTACCAGCTTCTAAATGACAGTTCTGGCAATTCATTCCATTGGTGGTTTGTTGCACCGTTCCTTTTGGCCCTAAATATTTGGAAGTATGTGCAATTAATTCATAACCGTAACGAATTAGATTTCCACTTTCGGTTTCCACAGGAATTTGATAAAGGGAGGAACCTACCCATGCAGAGGTATCCATGCCTTCTATTCTAGATAGCATAGTCGTTTCTTGTTCTGTAGCATTTCTACGGAAGCTATAATAGGTAGAAACCAATAAACCTATAATGAATAAACTATAAAAAATACGTCGAAGCATACTAAATTTTTAAAAGCAATATTAATTGACACCCGCTTTTAAATAAGACCAGCCTGCTTCTTGTTTTAATATGACTTCTGCAACGCCTGAAGGAATAGTATTTGCTATAGTAAGTAATTCACTTTTATCTATATGATACTTACGCATTGAATTCTCGCAGGCTAAAAACTGCACATTGGTTTTAGATAACTCAATGACTTCATTGGCTAAATGTGTTTTAGCAGCTACTAATAAACCTAATGCTTTTCCATGTATTACTACTTCTACTACCAGATTACCTGGCCATAACTTTTGTAAATTTTTAATATTACCAATGGTAGAAGACCAGGCAGTCGTATCGGCTGTATTTAATTGAATAACCACTTTATGTTTAACTTCGTTGGTTTGCGCATTTAATTTAATAGAAGATGCTCCTACAATAGTCAATATGAATAAGAATATAATTTTTTTCATGCTTATTTTTTTAGTTTAGTTATTTATTTTTTTGTTATTTAAATTGTAAAAGTTCAAGAATTCAATAATTTCTTTTTCTGTTTTTATTTTGTTTTTCTGCGTCAGGTAATTAGTAATTATTTCCTTATTGGGAAGTATAGCAGACAATGTATTTATATCAAATTTTTTTAGTTTTTGAATAATGTTCTTTTCATTTTTTAAAAAATAATCAAACGTAGGCGCAAAATAATATACATTGATAGCGCCAAATAAGGAATCTTTTTTTACAACATTATTCGTATGTTTTTTTAATAATAACACTTCCCCCTTATTTAACACTTGCACTAAAGTGGAGTTAGAGAGTTCCGCTTTGGTATCTGTAAATCCATTTTCAAAATAAATGGAGTCAGAACTTAACGCATCAAACATAGCTACTTTTTTAATCTTGGACTTATCTACAACCAATTCAACATTTTTCATATCTAAAAAATGAACTTCGTTGCCATTCGTATTTAACCTAATTTTTACCTGCGCCATTTTTTTGAGGTCTAATCCATAAATGGTACCATTTAGCCATTCGTCATTTAAAAAAGGACTTCCTTTAATATTGTTATTGTAAGGGCTTCTATTACCAAATTTGTCTATCACATTATTCCTATCCATTGTAATAGGCATGTCGATAGACATAAACACCGATATCTCTGGGTTTGAGCTGCTACCTGATCCAATTTGTGCCTTTGTATTTACACATACTAATAATAAGCATAAATATAAAATTCCTATTCTCATTTGATATTTTTTCTAAAATTAAATTAAATAGGACATAGATAAGTCAATACTATCTTCTGTTTCTAAAGAGTGTTTATAAAAAAAATAACTCACTGAATTACAATGAGTTATTAAATTATGGTGATTCGGATTGGATTCGAACCAATGGCCCTCATCTTAGAAGGATGACGCTCTATCCAGCTGAGCTACCGAACCGCTTGTTTTCTTAGGTTGCAAATTTAATGAAAAATAAGCCTGATTTCAAAGAAAATGGGCCTATAAATCAATCTATTGCCATTAAATCTCTAATAACAACTGAGGCTACCGTACAGCCAAAAATAGCAGGCATATAGCTCAAAGTTCCAATAATGGACTTCTTAGGATATGCATTCTCTGTTTCAATAATACGAGATTGGTCTGGCTTTTCTGAACTAAACACCACTTTCAAGCCCTTTTTAATACCTAGTGCTTGTAATCTCTTTCTTACATATCGAGCTAAATTACATTCATAGGTTTTAGATAAGTCGGTGACTCTAATTTGTGAAGGATCTTGCTTTCCACCTGCACCCATTGAACTTACAATATTTAATTTTCTATCTATACACCCTTTTATTAAATCTACTTTAGCAGATAAAGTATCAATACAATCTACCACATAATCCCAGGGCTCTTTTTCAATTAATTCAATGGTTTTATCCGTTTCCATAAATTCTTCCAAGACCGTTAAATCAAGTAAGGGGTTAATGTCTAATAATCTAGCAGCCAAAACTTGCGCTTTTGATTTTTTGATCGTGGAATGAAGCGCTGGAATTTGTCTATTAATATTGCTCGCATCAATTGTGTCATTATCTACAATGGTCATTTTTCCAATGCCGGCTCTCACAATCATTTCTGCACAAATACCTCCCACGCCACCAAGTCCTATAACCAATACATTTTTGCTCATTAATTTTTCCAGCTTTTCGTCTCCTAACATTAATTGAGTTCTACTCATCCAATAAGGTATCATATCGTATCTTTAAGTCATTAAATTACATTCCAATGAAAAAAGCTTGTATTGCTTTATTTGCAATTTTGATTTCTTGTCAAAATAGCATTGCGCAAAATTCGGGTAATAATTCCATAAAAATACTTAGCCAGAAAAAAGGAGTAAGTATTAGAGGTTTAGCTGTGCCCAATCAAAATACCATTTGGGCTAGTGGATCTAAAGGAAGTATTGCTAAATCGGTAAATGGTGGAGCCGATTTTGAATGGATGCAAGTAAAAGGCTATGAGTCCAGAGATTTTAGATCTATTCATGCCTGGGATGATAAAGAGGTAATCATAGTGGCTATTGCAGCACCTGCTATCATATTAAAAACAAAAGATGGTGGAACTTCTTGGTATAAAGTTTATGAGAATACAGATACGCTAATGTTTTTAGATGCCATTCATTTTAAAGATGCAGCTAATGGGTTAGTAGTAGGAGATCCAATTAGTAATCATATATTTTTATTAAGCACAGTAGATAAAGGAGAAAATTGGAATGAAGTTCCTTCTAGTTATTTTAAAACACCTTTAGAAAAAGGCGAAGCTTTTTTTGCATCAAGTGGTTCTAATATTGCACAACTTAGTAAAGACGATTTTTTAGTTTCAGGAGGAGTCAGATCAAGATTATGGATAAATGGAGCAGCCATGGAAATTCCTATCCTGCAAGGCGGAACATCGACGGGCGCCAATAGTATGGCCATATCTCCCAATGGAAATAATATAATGATAGTAGGAGGCGATTTTATGAAAGATACCAGTCGTAAACAAAATGCTGTGGGATTAAAATTATTTATAAAGCCAAATTCAAATAAAAAATGGCAGTCTGAAAAAATACCTTATTGGAAAATAGATGAGTTTGTTGGTTTTCCTAATGGATATAGATCAGGTGTTGAATATGTCTCCAATACTATACTAATTAGTTGTGGAACTTCTGGAGTAGATATTTCAAAAAACAAAGGCAAAAATTGGGATTTAATATCAACTGAAAGCTTCCATGTTGTTCGTAAACAACCTAATACAAAGGCTGTATTTTTAGCAGGAGGGGGTGGAAGAATTGGTTATTATCGTATCCCCTAAAAATCATTTTTATTTTTCAATACTTAGTGTACCTTCATGTAAGTGTATAAACCATGAAAAAATTCCAAGCTATTATATCTTTTGAAATGGATGAGGACTTTATGTCTTTAGTGCCACCGCATCGTACTTATATAAATTATTTATTGAATAAGGGTATCATTGATAGCTATGCGGTAAGTATGGAAGTACAAAATTCATGGATTACCATTAATGCCAATACTAAAAAAGAAGTCAAAGATTACTTAGATAAATCGCCTTTAAGTAAGTACTGGAACTACGAAATAGTAGAGCTTTTTGTATATGATAGTCAATCTACTAGGCTTCCTGCCGTACAATTAAATTAAATCACCTTTTTTTTGGGTATTTCCCTCCTGAACCTTATTTTTGCAGTCCTCAAAAGGGGGCATAGCTCAGTTGGTTTAGAGCATCTGCCTTACAAGCAGAGGGTCCGCGGTTCGAACCCGTGTGCCCCCACAGAATAAGACAAAGGGTTTCAAGCAATTGAAGCCCTTTTGCTTTTTTTTTAAATTACCTTCACTGCATGCAAGTTTTCACTACTCCCAATAAAATTATCATCACCTGTCATAAATGGTTAGCACCCGCTTTGAGTAAAGAAGTGCTTGCTTTAGGTTTTACACCGGACAGAGTTTTTCAAACAGGGGTTGAATTAACGGGTACCGTTCAAGATTGTATTAAGTTGAATTTAAATCTAAGATGTGCTAGTCAGGTCATGTATTCTTTAAAGTCATTTATTTGTAATGACCCCAACGAGCTTTATAATAATTTAGTAAACATTGCTTGGGAAAAGGTAATTGACCCAAAAGGTTATTTTTCTGTTACTAGTAATGTGTTTCATCCCACTATTTCTACGAATTTGTTTGCGAATTTAAGAGTAAAAGATGCCATTGTAGATAGAATGCGTGAAGTTACTCAACAAAGACCATCCACTGGTTCTGATTTAGCGGGGGCTGTAGTTTATTTATTTTGGAAAAATGATGAAGCAGAAGTGTTTTTAGATACCTCTGGAGAAACATTAGCCAAACATGGTTATCGAAAATTACCAGGCACTGCTCCCATGTTAGAAGCATTGGCAGCAGCTACCATACTTTCTACTAAATGGGATAGAAAAGGCGCCTTTGTCAATCCAATGTGTGGTTCTGGTACCTTGGCTATTGAAGCTGCCCTTATTGCCACTAATAGAGTTCCAGGTTTATTGAGAACACAGTATGCCTTTATGCATATTCTAGGTTATCAAAAAGAAATGTACGAGCTAGAAAATGTAAAATTGAAAGAACAAATTATTAAAATACCAGGGCTTAAAATTATTGCCTCCGATATAAGTAAGCGCGCTACTGAAACTGCCAAAACCAATGCTACTATGGCGGGTGTAGACCACTTAATTTATTTTCAAGACTGTGATTTTGAACAAACTAATGTTCCTTCCAATGCGCAAGGCGCTGTAGTTATGTTTAATCCAGAATATGGAGAGCGTTTAGGAGAGGAGTTAGAATTAGAAGCCACTTATGCAAGAATGGGCGATTTTCTGAAAAATAATTGCAAAGGATATACCGGTTATATATTTACAGGCAATTTAGAACTCGCTAAAAAGGTAAGATTAAAACCAAGTAGAAGAATAGAATTTTACAATGCCACCATTGATTGCAGATTACTAGAATATGAATTATATGCAGGTACTAAAAGAGTGGATAAAAAGGAAGTACCAGAAAGCGTATAATAAATTTAGTGCTATAAATTAGATTCCTTATTTCCTACTATAGATAAAAACTACTTTTTAATAGATAGTTTTTGATTATGTATTAACATGTATTTAGATGTTTCATACATGGCCTTTGTTAGTATATCCATTTGTTTTTGTGCAGTATCGTTTTTAACGACTTTATTATTTACAACACTTTCAAATATGGGCTTATTAGGATTTTTTAATTGATACCCATAATAATATTCATTATTCAATACTCCAATTTGTTGATTAAAATCGTCGTATAAGAATATCGTGTTCTTGTTTTGTTGTACTGTAGTAAATACATTTTTACCCATGGTAGTATTGGTGTATGGAATATTGCATAAAGAAGCAATACTTGGCATAACATCTACCTGAGACACTGGCATTGCATATTCTTTAGGCTGCAAAATGGAAGGCGCATAAAATAATAAGGGAACATGCATATTGGTTAAACCTTGTTCTGTAAAAGAGGTAGGTAACATTGTTCCTGCATCTCCTTTAATGCCATGATCGCCAATAAATACAAACAAAGTTTCATTGAAATATTTTTCTTTCTTTGCGGCTTCTATAAATTGTTCAATGCAGAAGTCGGTATACCGGAAAGCATTGTACTCGTCATTGTTTTCAAATCCGTACTTCAATAAAGAATCCTTGGGTACTGTTTTTTTAACGAATACTTTTACATCTTCAGCAGGAATAGTATAAGGGCGGTGGTTGTCGGCAGTTTGAATAATGGCAAAGAATGGCTTTGTATTTTTGCTTAGTGTTTTATTTGCCTCTAAGAATAAATTCTTATCGCTAATTCCCCAAACATCAATTTCACTAGACTGATAGCTACCTTGTTCGTATATTTTTAAATCTGTAATATTATTGTTTAATACTCCTTTTATATTTGCCCATCTTGTGCTACCTCCTAAAAAATAATACTTTTCAAAATTCTTAAATTCAGACATAATAGTATGTTGGTCTACTGCTAATGGATTTCTACTAGAGGTCTTGCCTTCTAATATATCGGGTGTGCCTGTTAAAACTGCCCACACTCCTCTAGCAGTGCCATAAGCAGGAGAAAAGGCCCTGTTAAAATACACGCCCTGCTTTTTCATGTTATTGAAATAAGGTGTCGTATTTAAGGGGTTACCCATCATAGAGCTTTTGTAGGCTGAAAACGATTCACATATAACTAGTACTACATTTTTTATCTTAGGCGCTACTGTATCATTTTCTACTACAGTATTGGCTCTAGAAAATTTAAGGTTTTGAGCATCTTGTTCATGAGTGGGTATGTTCAAGTATTCCGCCATCACACTGTAATTATTTTTAATTAAATCAGTATCTATTTTGGAAGACCTAAAATTAAGCGTACTAAAAAATGATTGCATTGGGTTCAATGCTAGATTGGCTTTATAATCACTGCCTAAACTATAGGCGTCACTCCATCTTAATGGATATTGGCCACCTTCATATATAATATTACCTATGGCACTGTATAGTAGAATTATAAAAAATGCAATTTGGGTAATAGCTATTTTAACTTTTGAACCTGCTGTTTCATATTTATTACTTAAAACCAAAGTATAAGTAATGAATTTATACAATACCCATTCAACCACTGCAAAAGTAATAATAATGCTAATGATGGGATAGGACTGCCACATCATTTGCATAGAAATAAGTGGGTTATCGATATAGCTTAAAATACTTGCATTTAATCTTTGGTGTACATAAGCATAATGGATAAAATCGGCGGTATAAAAAAAGAGTAAAAGACTTACAAAAAGCATCCAAATTGTAATGGCAATTTTTCCCCCCCATTTATTATCAAAGGGGTTGAATGGTTTTATATAGGAGAATAATAAAGTGATCATCATTACAATGGTGACATACCTAAGATCGTATCTAAAGCCTAAAATATAGGAAGCAGTTAAATTGTTGTCTGAACTTACAGGTGCTGAGAAGCTTTTTACAAAAGTGAATCTTAATAAGCTCATTATGATCAAGAAACTCATTCCTAATAATAATGTCCATCTAATTGTTTTTGGTAAAAATGTTTTTCTCATATTTGATTCATTAATCATAAAGCAAGTAAGGTTGCATTGTTTTTTCCCATTGTGTCACCTTTAAAGCCGATACCACTTTGTTTAACCAGTCTTTTAATGGCAGGTCGAAAAGTTTTTCAGCATCGGGTATGCCTAATAGTAAAGATAAATGATTCGCGCCAGTAGGGTTTACATTCGTTGGGTAAGGTTGCCATTTAAAATCTTGTGGGTGAATGTCCTTAATTAGCTTTAAGAATATCAACCCTGTCAACACCGGATTAAATGCATTCGGTGCAATGACTTTAATCCGTATGCCTTTGATATCTTCAATTTCATTATCAACTAACATGGTTAATCGTAGGGTTTCAATTTTGATATCGTCTTTTAAAATATTTTGCCAAACCATTACAATGGCGGGCATATTAAACCAAGAAGCGCCTATCCATTCAAAACTATAATCACTGCCTCTGCCCACAGAAACATTGGTGGCTTCAAATAAACATAAACCAGGATACAATAAACAAGCTTCAAAATTTTGAAGTGCAGGCGAGGGGTTTACCCATTTATAATTCCAATCAAAAAACAAATCTTCTCTTTTTAAATTTTTACAAGGAATTACTTTTAAATCGGCATTCCAGTTTTGACTTTCATTAAAATACTTAGCCAATTCGCCAAAACTAGATTGATGTTTTATAGGGATAGAGAACCTTCCTATGAAACTACTCAGCGAACTATCGAGCATGGGGCCTTCTACCAAATTAAACATGCCTCCTAATGGGTTTGGTCTGTCTAATATGTATATGGGTAAATTAAATTTTGCAGCCGCTTCAATAAAATAACTCATTGTCCATAAATAGGTATAGAATCTAGTGCCTGCATCTGGTATATCAAATATTAATACATCAATACCTTTTAAATCTTCTTTAGTGGGGGCTAATTTTTCATTATATAAACTAATGATAGCTAATTTAGTAATTGGGTCTACTTGGTCTTTAATTTTATGTCCATCTGCTCCCTTTGTGCTTATGCCATGTTCTGGTGAAAATAATTGAATGATATTAAATCCAGCGTCTATTAAAGCCTTTCTACTTGCAATTCCTTTAGAAGTGGTGGCAGCATCGTTGGTCAAAAAAGCAATCTTTTTTGTTTTCCATTTTGGATCAAGTGCAAGTAAATTATCTATGCCAAATTGAATGCTCATTATTATTCTTCTGGTTTCTTAAAATGTAAATTTAACTTCAAATTTTCTACCACATTAAATATAATAGGGCAACGGTCGTAATGCATATAAGTCGTAAACATTCTTTTTTTTAATTGAGGAATGTGAAAGGCAGGAAATTCTTTGCACCCTGCAAAACGGTGTTCATACACTGAACAACTATTTCCCACTAAAAAATGACAGGGTATAGCATTAATAACCATTCTTCCCGATTCCCCTTTTGAAATATAGGCTTCATCAAATGCCTCCCTGGTTTTACCTAAATGATTCGCCAAATTAGATGCTTCGGCTTCGTCAATGTTTACCATTAAGCTTTTACAACAATTTCCACAGCATGTGCAATCAATTTGAGGAGTAATTTGTTCCGACAACGAAAAAGCTTCCTCGTCAAGGGCTTCACTATCTATTTCAGTCAGAAATGCCTGGAATTGATCGTTTTCTGCGCTTAATTCGCCTGCCTTCTGTTTGATATAAGAAAGGTCGGTAATAGGGTATTTTGGGTCTATTTTGATGCTTTAAAGATAAGAGAATAATCGTTTATCCACATAATTAGGGCATTTGGTGAAAAGTAAAATTGGGGTAACCACCACGCTCATTAGATTTGCAGTCAGACAAGGGCCTTTTTATGCCCCTAAAGCATTGATAATTATGGCAGAAACTAAGATTCCATCAGAGTATAACGAAGATTCGATTCGGTCTTTAGATTGGAAGGAGCATATACGATTAAGACCAGGTATGTATATTGGTAAATTAGGAGATGGTTCAGCTCCTGATGATGGTATTTATGTACTGATGAAAGAAGTCATTGATAACTGTATCGATGAACACACCATGGGTTATGGTAAACAAATTGAAATAGGTATAGTAGGTAAAGAAGTAACTATACGCGATTATGGTCGTGGCATTCCACTTGGAAAAATAGTAGATGTAGTAAGTAAAATAAATACAGGTGCTAAATACGATAGTAAGGCCTTCCAAAAATCGGTGGGCTTAAATGGAGTGGGTACAAAAGCAGTGAACGCTTTAAGTGAAGACTTTTTAGTAACTGCATTTAGAGAAGGTAAACAAAGAACAGCCACTTTTAAAAAAGGAGTACTCGTTCAAGAGACAAAAGAAATAAAAACGACGGAAGCCAATGGTACCTTGGTGGTGTTTACACCCGACACTTCTATGTTTAAAAATTTCCATTATATACATGAATATATTGATGGACAATTATGGAACTACTGTTATTTAAACGCGGGTTTAAGTATTTTATTTAATGATAAAAAGTATGTCAGTAAAAATGGCTTATTGGACTTACTTGAAAGAAAAACCAATCCAGACGAACTTAGATATCCTATTATACATTTAAAAGGAGAAGATATTGAAGTGGCTATGTCTCATAACAACGATTATGGAGAAGATATTTTTTCTTTTGTGAATGGACAGTATACTACACAAGGAGGAACACATCAACAAGCCTTTAGAGAAGCCTATATAAAAGTAATTCGCGATTTCTATAAAAAAGATTACGACGCTTCTGATATTAGAACCAGTATTGTAGCTGCTATTTCGGTGAGAGTGCAAGAGCCTGTATTTGAAAGTCAGACCAAAACAAAATTAGGTTCGCAGAATGTAGCCGATGGCGGGCCAAGTATGAAAAATTTTATTACTGAATTTTTAGCCAAAGAATTAGATAATTTTTTACATAGAAATACAGCCACCGCCGAAGCGCTTAAAAAAAGAATTGAACAAAACGAACACGAAAGAAAAGAATTAGCCGGTATTAAAAAATTAGCCAATGAAAGGGCTAAGAAAGCCAATTTGCATAATAAAAAATTAAGAGATTGTCGTGTGCATTTGAATGACGATTTACCTACTAAGAATAAAGAAATGTTTATTTCCTCACAACAAGGAAGTACTTTATTTATTACTGAGGGAGATTCTGCAAGTGGAAGTATAACGAAGTCTAGAAATGTAGACACACAAGCTGTATTTAGTTTAAGAGGTAAACCTTTAAATGCTTTTGGCTTAACGAAAAAAGTGGTTTACGAAAATGAAGAATTTAATTTATTGCAACACGCTTTAAATATCGAAGAAGGATTAGATGGCTTGCGTTATAATCAAATTGTGATTGCTACCGATGCCGATGTGGATGGTATGCATATTCGATTATTAATTCTCACCTTCTTCTTGCAATTTTTCCCAGACTTAGTTAAGAAAGGCCATGTATTTGTTTTAGAGACGCCATTATTTAGAGTGCGTAATAAACAAAAGACTATTTATTGTTATGATGAAGCTGAGAAACAAGCTGCTATCAAAGAATTAGGTACTAAGCCAGAGATTACAAGGTTTAAAGGACTAGGAGAGATTAGTCCAGAAGAATTTGGCAAGTTTATTAATGCAGATATAAAATTAGATCCGGTTATTTTAGAACAAGGAGATCATATTCAGCATTTATTAGAATATTATATGGGTAAAAACACCCAAGAGAGACAGGATTTTATTATCAATAATTTAAAAGTAGAATTGGATAAAGCGCATGATACACTTAGTATTTAATACAGCAGATATGGCTTCTATTGAAGCCGCCATAGCATTAGATGAGACACTAGCAGGTAAGGTCATTGAAATAAAGGACGATTATGCCGTGGGCCCTCTATTAGATATCTATGAAACAGAAGGTTATCAGGCTAGACGCGATTGGTGGAAAAATATATTGGAGCATTCTCCCTATGAAGAACAGCTAGCTATAGTGGATGATAAATTAACCGTGCATGAACTTATTCAAAGTTTAGAAGAAAACCTGGAAGAAGAAGTTTGGTTTTGGATGGGACAAAATGCACATGATGTTTGCGGATATTATTGGTTAATGAGTCAGTTGAAACCTTATCAAGGTCGTTTGCAGGTTTTATATTTAAATAATCTTCCTTTTTTAAATGATAAAGGTCAATTATTTTATCCTACCTATTTAAATGAAATACAACCTAAAGAATTTTTGAAAGCTAAAAAATTAGCGCGACCAATTACTTTAAGTGAATTTGAAATTGATCCGGATGAGTGGAAAAAATTATGTCAAGAAAATGAAGGTGTTCGCTTTTTAGAAGGTGGTAAGAAATTAGTAAGTATGTCTGCTTCGTTTTATGATAAAGATATTTTTTCATTACTTACTAAAAATGCACAAAAACTTCCTAGTGCTTTGGCGCATATAATAAGTAAAATGAAAATTAAAACAGGAGATGCTTTTATTGTATCAAGATTAAAAGCCATGCAAGAAATAGGCAAGGTAGTACTAGCAGGTAATTGGCAGAAAGGTTGGAAAGATATCGTGGTGCAAATGCCAGGTGGCTCTTCGGTGGTGGTAGAAGATTAAAAATATAAATTAGTAGAACAAGAATAAATAGTTCTTTAAAATAATAAAATGAGTGTATCAGTTTCTATAATAGATGTGAAGGCAATAGATGAGCGGGGCGCCCTGCATTATTTTAGCACCAATAGAACGGGAGAGTTTTTACTAGTATATAGAAAGGCTGGAACTATTAGTGGGCAGCATTATCACAAAGGGAAGTCGCCAGGCAAGAACCCTGAAGAAATGTTACTGGTGCAGGGGTCAATTACTATGAACTGGAAAAACTTAGGCACAGAAGAACAAGGTACCATCACTATTGAAGCGCCTTCAAGAGTGATTATTAAAGCCAATGTTTGGCATGAAGTAAAGGCGCTAACAGATATTATTTTTATAGAATTAAATAGTTTAGTAGAAGGTAGTGAAGATACTTACCGTCTCTAATGAAGATAAAATATGGCAAAAGAGAAAAATTTAAGTAGGGTTACAGAAAATGAGTCAGGTGTACAAGGCCAATATAAAAATTGGTTCTTAGAATATGCTTCTTATGTAATATTAGAGCGTGCTGTGCCTGCTATTGAAGATGGATTAAAACCAGTACAACGCAGAATTTTACATGCCATGAAGGAAATGGATGATGGCAGGTTTAATAAAGTGGCTAATATTATTGGACAAAGTATGCAATATCATCCGCATGGAGATGCAAGTATTGGAGATGCTTTGGTGAATATTGGTCAGAAAGATATGCTAGTTGAAACCCAAGGTAACTGGGGAGATGTGAGAACAGGAGATGATGCAGCGGCAGCTAGATATATTGAAGCGCGTTTAAGCAAGTTTGCTTTAGAGGTAGCCTTTAATGGTAAAACCACCGATTGGGCTTTAAGTTATGATGGTCGTAAGCAAGAGCCCGTAACACTTCCAATGAAATTTCCTTTATTATTAGCACAAGGAGCCGATGGTATAGCAGTGGGTTTATCCACTAAAATTTTACCACATAATTTTATAGAACTTACCGATGCTGCAATAAAACATTTAAGAGGAAAGAAGTTTCAATTATTGCCCGATTTTCAAACAGGGGGTATGATTGATGCCAGTAATTATAATGATGGAAGAAGAGGAAGCAAAGTAAGAGTAAGAGCACATATTGAAGAGTTTGATAAGAAAACTTTAGTTATCAAAGACGTTCCTTATGGTGTGACCACCACTCAACTCATGGAAAGTATTACCAAGGCCAATGACCAAGGTAAAATTAAAATTAAAAAAGTGACCGATGTAACGGCTGCTGAAGTAGAAATACAAATTGATTTAGCCACAGGCATTTCTCCGGATATTACCATTGATGCACTATATGCCTTTACCGATTGTGAAATAAGTATCTCGCCTAATGCCTGTGTAATTGTTAACCAAAGACCTCAGTTTCTAGGCGCTTCCGATTTACTGCGTCATTCTGTAGATCATACCAAGGGCTTATTAGAATTAGAATTAAAAATTCAATTAAGAGAATTAGAAGACAAATGGCATTTCACTAGTTTAGAAAAAATATTCTTTGAAGAAAAAATATATAAGGAACTAGAAAAGAAACATGCGAGCTGGGATAAAGTTATAGATGCTATTAACGATGCTTTTCAACCTTTCAAAAAGAAATTTAAAAAAACCATTGAGCGTGCCGATATTTTAAAATTGACTGATAAGCCCGTTAGAAGAATTTACAAACTAGATATTGACGAGTTAAATGCGCAAATAAAAACTATTGAAGAAGAAATTAGAGAAGTTAAAAATCATTTAGCCAATTTAGTGGATTATTGTGTGGCTTATTACGAAAATCTAGCTAAGAAATATGGTAAGGGTAAGGAGCGTAAAACAGAAATTAAAGAATTCGATACCATTCAAGTGAAGCAGGTGGCTATTGCCAATACTAAATTATACATTAATAGAGCAGAAGGTTTTGTGGGTACCAGCTTAAAGAAAGATGAATTTTTATGTGATTGTACCGACTATGATGATATCATAGCCTTCGCTAAATCGGGGGTGATGAAAGTGGTCAAGGTTTCAGATAAAGTATTTATTGGAAAAGATATCATACATGCAGCTGTCTTTCAGAAAAATGACGAACGCACCACCTATAATATGGTGTATTCCGACGGCGCTTCAGGTATTACTTATTCAAAACGTTTTAATGTTACCGGTGTAACCCGTGATAAAGAATATTTTTTAGCCAAGAGTACAGAGAAGTCGAAAGTGCATTATATGTCGGTGAATATGAATGGGGAGGCAGAATCGGTGAAAGTCATATTAAGCCCTAATTGTTCGGCACGTATAAAAGAGTTTGACTTTTTCTTTGATACCTTAGAAGTAAAGGGAAGAAGTAGCGTGGGTAATCAGGTTACTAAGTATCCTGTAAAAGCCATAAAGCTAAAAGAAGCCGGTAAAAGTACCCTAACGGGTCGTAAATTATGGTTTGACGATAAGTTTGGTCGTTTAAATACAGAGGAGAAAGGCATTTATTTGGGTACCTTTGAAGATGAGAAGTTATTAGTCATTACCAAGGATGGTAATTATGAAGTAACCGATACAGAACAAAGTCAAAGATTTGATCCAGAGAAAGTAATTTTTATAGAGAAGTTTAATCCTGAAAAAATTGTAACTGCTGTTTATTTAGATAAAGAAAAGTTGCAGTTTAACATCAAACGCTTTCTTATTGAAACCACTACTTTAAAAACACCTTTTACTTTTATTAAAGAAGGTGCTGGTAACTATGTGGAGGCTGTTTCTACTTTCGCAGAACCTATACTAGCCGTTAGTACTGGTAGAGGCGCACAGGTAAGAAAGACGAAGTTTAAAGTGAGTAAGATAGTGGATCTGATGGGTTGGAAAGCCATTGGTACTAAATTAGTCGACTTCTCTAAAACCGTAGAAATGGCTTGGGAGAATAAAGTAGTCATAAAGGATCCTAACGATACACAACCTGAATTGTTTTAATTTAAAATAGAAATCATGTCAACCATAAATGTAGGTCAGTTTAATTTGATGCGTGTAGACCGAAAAGTTGATTTTGGTTTTTATATGGATGATGGTGGGGAAGGTATTTTACTTCCAAAAAGGTTTGTGCCTTCAGGTTTACAAATTGACGATACGATTAGTGTATTTGTTTACCACGATTCTGATAACCGATTAATTGCCACTACCCAAGAACCCTTCGCAGTGGTGGGGGACATTGCTGCTTTAAAAGTAGTAGAAGTTACTTCTCAAGGTGCCTTCTTAGATTGGGGCTTAATGAAAGATGTGTTTGTGCCTGTTTCACAACAATTATCAACCATGCGCTTGGGCGGAAAGTATTTAGTGAAATTATATATTGACGCACAAACTGGAAGAGTAGCTGCTACAGAAAAAATTGACAAACAAATTAGTAACGATATTTTAACGGTTAAAGAGGGTGAAAAAGTTAAGATACAAGTGTATAGAGAATCGGAAATTGGTTATGTAGTGATTGTGAACCAAGTGCATCAAGGATTAGTCTATAAAAACGAAGTATTCACACATTTACATATTGGTCAATTTATTGACGAAGCCTTTGTAAAGAAAATTAGAGAGGATAATAAATTAGATATTGGATTGGGTAAACAAGGAGGTGAAAAATTAGCAGATGACAATCAAAAAATTATGAGTTTGCTAAAATCGCATAAAGGTTTTTTACCTTATCACGATAAATCGGCCCCGGATGATATTTATGCATTTTTTGGTATGAGTAAAAAAGCTTTCAAGATGAATGTAGGTATGCTCTATAAATTAAAATTAATAAGCATTGAAGAGGATGGCATTCATTTAATGCCTGAAACTAAAGCAGATATACCAGTGGAAGAAGTCCCTACAGAATAAATGAATTGATAAGAAAGAATTAGTAAGAATGTATTAGTTTGGATACATTATATAATAGAATTAAACTTTTAAGTATGAATAAGGAAGTCTATATCGTTGCCGCAGTAAGAACTCCTATTGGTTCATTTGGAGGAACCTTAAGTTCATTATCCGCTACAGCCCTAGGGGGTATTGCCATTAAAGGAGCATTAGAGAAGGCAGGTCTATCCAAGGATTTAGTAGATGAGGTAATTATGGGTTCTGTTATTCAAGCAGGACTAGGTCAAGCTCCGGCAAGACAGGCGGCTAAAGCAGCGGGGCTTCCCGATAAAGTTATTTGCACTACTATTAATAAAGTATGTGCTAGTGGTATGAAATCAATTGCCATTGCTGCTCAAAATATTATGTTAGGCGACGCCGATATTATTATTGCAGGTGGAATGGAAAGTATGACTAATGTTCCTTTTTATAATACGGCTCAAAGATGGGGTAATAAATACGGGGATACCGTAATGCAAGATGGTTTAGCAAAAGATGGTTTAGTGGATGTATATGATAAAGTAGCCATGGGTAATTTTGCAGATACTTGTGCCACAAAATATAATGTAAGTAGAGAAGCACAAGACGCTTTTGCGGTGAATAGCTATAAAAAAGCACAAGCTGCTACTGAAAATGGATGGTTTAAAGATGAAATTGTGCCTGTTGAAATTCCGCAGAAAAAAGGAGCAGCCATTATTGTAGATAAAGATGAAGAACCTTCGAAAGTAAATTTTGATAAATTACCACAATTAAATCCAGCCTTTAGTAAGGAAGGAACGGTTACTGCAGCGAATGCAAGTACCATGAATGATGGAGCAGCTGCAGTAGTTTTAATGAGTGCAGCAAAAGCAAAAGAATTAGGTATTAAACCCATTGCCATTATAAAAAGTTTTGCCGATGCAGAACAAGATCCAAAATGGTTCACCACTTCACCTTCATTAGCCTTGCCTAAAGCTTTACAAAAAGCGAATTTAACTATAAACGATATTCATTTTTTTGAATTCAACGAAGCCTTCTCTGTGGTGGGAATTGTGAATACAGAAATTTTAAAAATAGATGCTAGTAAAGTAAACGTGCATGGAGGTGCTGTGGCATTAGGACATCCACTAGGTTGTAGTGGCGCCAGAATTATTGTAAGCTTAATACATATACTTTCTAAGCATAAAGCTAAATATGGAGCAGCAGCTATTTGTAATGGAGGAGGAGGTGCCTCTGCGATGGTAATTGAGCTTGTATAATATTTATTAAGCTTGAACTGCCTGTTCTTCTATTTCTTCCATTTGAATGCCGCCATGACTTTCGTCGTAAACACAATTGCCATTTTTAATTAACAAGACCTGAGGTGATTCATGTGATACATCGAAGCCTTCGGCAATTTCTTTTGAAATATATCTATAGTTCAATAAGTCTAAATAGTGAAAATCTATATTATTGGGTGTATCTGCTCTTTCTAATCTAGCCAATGCCATTTTACTAATACTACAAGTGGTACTATGTTTTAAAATCAATTGAGGTTTAGTAAAAGAAGCTGCTTTTATGGCTTCGATTTGCTTGCTATCTATAATAGGATTCCATTGCATAAGGTCTAAGTTTGGTCGCAAATTTAAGCATTAAATTGGAACTAAATAAATATCTAATCATGATTTTAGTTAGTAAGATTAACTAACTTTACACTTATAATAAATTATATGCGTTTACAACTTAACAGAGCTATTTGTTTTATTGATTTAGAAACCACAGGCATTAATGTAAGTACCGATAGAATTGTAGAAATTGCTATTGTAAAAATTATGCCCGATGGGACTAAACAAGTAAAAAGGAAATTGGTGAATCCGGAAATGCCTATTCCAAAGGCTGCATCTGATGTGCATGGTATTTCTGACGAAATGTTGAAAGACGCACCCACTTTCAAACAAATAGCCAACGAAGTAAAACAATTTATTGAAGCTTCAGATTTAGCAGGTTATAATAGCAATAGATTTGATATTCCCATGTTAAATGAAGAATTTTTAAGAGCAGGTATTAATGCCGATATTGAAACCAGAAAATTATTAGATGTACAGAAAGTGTTTCATATGATGGAGCAAAGAACACTTACAGCTGCCTATAAATTTTATTGTAATAAGAATTTAGAAGATGCCCATAGTGCTGAAGTGGATGCTACTGCCACCTGGGAAATTCTAGAAGCTCAGTTAGAGAAATACCCTCAAATTGGTAATTCTGTAGAATCCATTGTGAAATTTACGGGTGAAGATGAAATTATTGATTTTGCACGCCGTTTTGTCTTTGAAAATGGGGTGGAAGTATTTAATTTCGGTAAACACAAAGGGAAGCCTGTAACTCAGGTACTTAAGGAGGAGCCGCAATACTATGATTGGATGATGAAAGGCGATTTTGCCCTTCATACCAAGCAAAAATTGACAGAAATCATGAATAAATCTATTCTGCATAAGTAGGCTATCCCATTTTGCCTTTTTTTCGTAATTTTATACGAATAGCCCCCAGTTATAGTGAAAAAAATTGTTTTAATACCAACCTACAATGAAAAAGAGAATGTCTCTGCCATTTTACATGCAGTGCTGGGTCTCTCTTCGGATTATCATGTTTTAATCATAGATGACAATTCACCCGATGGCACTGCTGCAATAGTAGATTCTTTAATGGGGAAATTCATAGACCGATTATTTATTTTAAAGCGACCAGGCAAACAAGGATTAGGTACTGCCTATATTCAAGGTTTTAAATGGGCATTAGATAAAAATTACGAATATATATTTGAGATGGACGCCGATTTTTCTCATAACCCCAATGATTTAGACCGATTATTGAATGCTTGTGAAGAAAATGGAGCAGATGTTTCTATTGGCAGTAGATATGTGAGAGGAGGTGAAACAGAAAACTGGCCCATAGATAGAAAAATTTATTCACTAGGTGGTTCCGCTTATACTAGGTTAATCACAGGAATGCCTATTAAGGATCCTACAGCGGGTTTTATTTGTTATAAAAATAAAGTACTAGCCGATATTAATTTAGACTCCATACAATTTATTGGATATGCTTTCCAAATTGAAATGAAATTTGCGTCTTGGAAATTAGGCTATAAAATAAAGGAAGTGCCTATTACATTTGTTGATAGAAAAATTGGAGTGAGTAAAATGTCCAAGGGTATTATTAAAGAAGCCATGTTAGGCGTATTAAATATGCAATGGCAGTCAGCTACTGGAAACTTTGTTAAAATGATAAAACGTATTCGTGTCAACTTTTAAGAAGGCCTTAGTTCAACTACATGTTTTTGTTTTCTTAGCAGGACTTACAGGATCTTTAGGCTTTTTAATTAAGCTCAATGGCTTAGTCTTGGTATTCTATCGAATACTTATTACTGTTATTGTATTGTGGGTATTAGCTTTATTTAGAAAAAACATTCATTCCTACAATCTTAAAATAAAGCTTTCTTTACTTGGAACAGGTGCAATCATTGCACTGCACTGGGTTTGTTTTTACCAAAGTATTAAACTAGCCAATGTATCTATTGCCTTGGTTTGCTTTTCTAGTACTAGTTTGTTTAGTTCATTAATAGAGCCAATGTGGAAACATGCTAAAATTCAATGGAGCGAAATATTTATTGGTGCATTAAGTTTATTAGGCATACTACTCATTTTCCATTTTGATACTCAATTTAGAATGGGTATTATAGTAGGTTTATTTTCAGCCTTATTTGCGGCTATCTTTTCTATTATTAATAAGCAATTTACTAATCATATCGATGTGCAAACCATTCAATCCTATGAAATGACTGGGGGCTTATTATTTTTATTCCCTTTTGTTTTACTAGTAGGATTCAATACAGGCTTTAGTCCTATAGGTCTAGTACCCACTTCAATGGATTGGTTTTGGTTATCTATATTAGCTATAGCCTGTACGGTATGGTCAACACATCTTATGCTATCTTCCTTAAAACATATTAGCGCTTTTACATTAAATGTAACATTGAATTTAGAGCCTGTCTATGGAATAATTTTAGCCTTTATCCTTTTTAAAGAACAAAAACAATTAGGGCTTAGTTTTTATGCAGGCATTTTATTCATTATCATTTCTGTACTCATTCAAATGAGAAGGGTAGTGAAGCAGCACCGTATGCAGCAGATAAAAATGAACTAGAACTCTAAGATAAAGCCCACTGTAGGTGTTATAAAGATGGTATTATTTTCATATAAAGAAGGTTCCCCATTAGATCCATCTTTTTTAAGAGCTAATCCATCAGTTGTTTTAAAGCTACCATTTGCCTCATAAGCGAAAATATAAAAAGGCGGAGATACCGTTTTAGCACCATACCAATTTGTAATATCAATATAAAAATCAAAAGTCGTTTTTTTGTAGTTATATTTTTTATCTAATCTAAAATCGCTTGAATGAAAGGCTCTATTGCGTAATATATTTATTTTAGAGTAGTCAAATAAGCCTGTACCTAAAGTGGCAAAGTTTAATTTACTTAAATTCATATCATAAGGGGTATAGGGTGCACCGCCTTGATATCTGAATTTAATACCTAATTCCCAGTTTCTATTAAACTTATAACCTCCCGTTAAACTTAATAAGTGAATATTTTCCCATGAGCTAGGACTATATTTTCCTTGAATATCGGTATAGGCAGATCTGAAAAAACTATAACTAGCTACACCAAAAAAACGCTTCGTTAGTTTTTGTTGCGCAAATAACTCATATCCATAGCTTCTACCTAAACCAATGGTGGAAATATCTTCATTGCCTAAAATATTGAAGTCAGCTCCTAAATTAGATAAACTAATTCCTTTTTCATTACTAATGGGTACGCCAGTATATCTTTTATAAAAAACTTCTGCAGTAAATCGAGTAGACTCTGATTGCAGATATTCAAAACCTGTTACATAGTGGAAGCTTCCTATATAATTGGCATCTCTATTTAAATAATTTCCTGAGCGGTCTTTAAAACCTAAAGCCGTATTCGGTGCTAATTTAAAGTACTTACCTACAGAGGCATTCCAAGTAAGCTGATCGCTTAGAACCAAGCTAAGGCCAACTCTAGGAGAAATTTGACGCATAATTTGATTGCCTGTATTGGTAAAAGTATTGCCATCTTTTCTAATGCCTGCACTAATCCCTAATCTATTATTAAAGGCTCTTTTACCCATCTGGAAAAAAGCACCATACTTTTTATAATTAAAACTTGAACTATAATTAATAATATTTTTCTCCCCCAAAGAAGGTGTGGCATTATTAGGAAATAGATTATTGTATTTCAGGACTTGATAAGTGCTATTGTCATAGTTAATGTCTGCAATATTAAATCCTGTAGTGAATTTAATGCCCAATAAGCTTTTAGAAATATCCCATCTTAAATTATTGACAATATCATTAGAGTTATAATCAAAGGTTTTTTCTCCTTTATCAGGATTTAAATTATCCTCAAATTTTTCATTTACATTATATAAATTACTCTTACTTATTGCTAAATTCCAATATCCTTTTTTAATTAATCTTTTTAAAGTAACACCCACGGTATAACTCCATTGATTAATAGAAGGGCTAGCGTTTAAAGAATAAATTTTTTGAGGAGTTGAATTTCTAGGAGCTGCAAATTTAAATTCGTCAATAGCGCCCACGCCTATAAAGGTTAAAGTTGTTTTAGGGTCGATAGTATGGGTTACTTTAAACTGATAGTCCCAGAAATTAGGTCGAATAGGCAAGTCTAATACATAAAATAAGTATTGTAAATAACTACGTCTTGCAGAAACTAAAAAAGTAGTTTTCCCATTTTTTGATAAAGGGCCTTCAAAAGTACTTGCAAATTCAGTGGCACCCATTCTTACATTTCCTTGTACTTTGTCTGTATTGCCTCTTTTTTGTTTAAACTCAAACACGGAAGAAAGGGCATTGTCAAATTTGGCATCAAATGCAGAAGAAGATAATTTTACCTCATCAATAAAAGATACATTCAATATACCTTGAGGCCCACCCGCACTGCCTTGGGTACTAAAGTGGTTAATGACGGGTATTTCTATACCATCTAAATAAAACACGTTTTCATTAGGGGCGCCACCTCTTACTATAATATCATTTCTAAAACCAGCTCCTGTGGAAGCAGAACCGGTAACTCCTGGTAATGACTGTACCACTTTAGAAATATCAAAATTACTTCCTGGGCTAGATTTTATCTCTTCTGAGGTTAATCTTTGAACACTTAAAGGGGTTTCTAAAGTAGCAGCTCTTACCGTTTTTCTATTACCGCCTACTCTTACTTCTGCTAATTGAAAAGACTCGGGAATTAGTTCTATAGTATTACTTACTTCATTTCCAGAACTCACAATTACATTAAACAAGGTAAGAGGATATGAACCAATTGAAATAAATTTTATTTGGTATTGTCCGGTAGGGATAGATTTTATAACATATTTACCATTACTATCTGTTACTGTTGAATAGGGTGTATTTAAGACCTTTACAGATACTCCTGCAATAGGGAACTGGGTATTTTTATCAAGCACCCAGCCCGATAAATTACCCTTGTTTTGACCAAAGAGCAGTGTGGCAGAGATAAGGAGGCATGAGGTTAGAAAAATACCTTTCATATAAAAGTTTAATGAAGCAAAAATTTGAATAGAGTATTTATTTATACATATTGAAACCACTGTCTATTGGAATCCCAATTTTCAATTTCTTTACCTACAGCAGATAAGAATTTGGAACCCATGGCTCCATCTACAATACGGTGGTCATAGCTCATGCTAATAAACATCATATGACGAACTAGTATTGCATCGCCAGAAGGTGTTTCTACTACCACGGCTCTTTTTTTAATAGCGCCTAATGCTAGAATAGCTACTTGCGGTTGATTAATAATAGGTGTACCCATAATACTTCCAAAAGAACCCACATTGGTAACAGTGAAGGTACCGCCTTGGGTATCTGTTGGTTTTAATTGACCATTTCTTGCAGCTTGTGCTAAATTATTGACAGCCTTTGTTATACCTACAATACTTAATTGATTCGCACCTTTAATAACCGGTACAATTAAATTGCCGGAAGGTAGGGCAGTAGCCATTCCAATATTAATATCTTTTTTAAGAATAATTTTATCGCCTTCTAAGCTGCAATTAATCATAGGGAATTGCTCAAGCACCGTAGCAATAGATTCTAAGAACATAGGGGTATAAGTAATCTTAGTGCCTTCTCTTCTTTCAAATAATTCTTTTACTTTATCTCTCCATACAACCATATTGGTTACATCTACTTCCACAAATGATGTTACATGCGGGCTTGTTTGTACACTATCCACCATATGCTTCGCAATTAACTTACGCATACGATCCATCTCCATTATTTCGGTAGCGCCTGAAACAATTACTTCATTAGGATTCGCCAACTTAGTGGATTTTGATGCTGAGAAATTAGAAGTCGTATTTTCATATACATCTAAAGGCTTATTGAGTAGGGGTCTTGTGGCTTGTTCATTTATAATTGGCTGCTGTATAGTTTGCGTAGTTTGTTCCTTTAGGTTAGGGCTTGGTAAGTGAATACCCATTTTTTTGCGCGCAATAAAATCTAAAATATCTTTTTTGGTAATTCTACCATTGGTTCCTGTTCCATTAATATGCTGTAGTTCATTCATGCCCACGCCTTCGTTTTGTGCAATATTTAAAACCAAGGGAGAATAAAATTTAGCCTCTACAGTTGAACCAGCTTTAACCGCTGGATTTATTATAATTTCTTTTTGAATACTTGCTTGCGGTATATAAGGTACTTCTTCAATAGGAGCAGGTTCGCTTTTTACTATATTTTCAATAACGGGTGCTAGTTTCTTTTCTGCAATGGGAGCAGCTGTAGTAGGAGCAGCGGCATTTGCTGTAGTGCTAATTCTTGCTATAACAGTTCCAATAGGAACGACGCTATTTACTTCAAATAAAATTTCTGTAATAGTACCCTCTGTAGTGGAAGGAATTTCGCTATCTACCTTATCGGTAGCAATATCCAAAAGTGTTTCATCCAGTTGAATAGTATCACCCACTTTCTTATGCCATTTTAGAATGGTCGCCTCCATGATACTTTCACCCAACTTAGGTAAAACTAGATCCACAATTGGCATATGAGTTAATTTTAGCAAAAATAAGACTAAATCTTATTGATTATTAATAACCTAAGTAAATTTATAGCCTGATTAGCTGTTACTTCTATATTCCTTAACCTGTCAAATCTTAGATAAAATACCTTGGAAACCACTTTTTCTCTACTCGCCACACCCACCCAAACCATTCCTAAAGGCTTTTCGGTAGTTTGGCCACTTGGCCCCATGATTCCACTCACCGAAATTGCATAATCGGTATTCA
>CALDSE010000011.1 GCA_937911175.1 uncultured Sediminibacterium sp. | reverse complement strand
TATTGATAGTGCCATTCAAAATAATGCTTCTTTAAAAGCAAGTTCAATGCAGGTGAATTATTATCAGGCATTAAAAAAGAGCAACCTTGATATTGATAAAACACTATTTGATTTTGGTTATGGAAAAATAAATAGTTTTCAAAATGATAATAGAATGACTGTTTCTCAAAATATACAATTCCCCGCTGTATACAAGAGTCAAGGCGCTATTAATAAAACAAATATTAATATAAGTGTACTCTCGAAATTGCAAAAAGAAATTGAGTTAAAGGCTGCGGTAAAAAATTATTTTTATAATTTACTACTAATTCAAAGAAGAAAACAACTCTTGCTCAATGCAGATAGTATTTATACTTCATTTGCTAATAAGGCGAAGCAACGTTTTGAGGCAGGGAATTCCGATATCTTGGAAAAAATTACAGCAGAAAGTCAATTAGCGCAAATCTCCAATCAATTAGAATTATTAACCACTGAGTACGAGGTATTGTTAAATGAATTCAATATTCTTTTAAATTCAAAAATAGTACATGTGCCTTTTGCTGAAAACAATATTATTGAATTAGAACGTATTCCTGATTTGCTAACGGTGCCTGAAACGCCTCAAATAAAAATAAGTCAACAAAGAATTACATTGGCTGAAAATGAGCTCCAACTTGAAAAGGGGAAATTACAACCCTCTTTTAATTTGGGCTATAATAGCTCCACCATTATTGGTTGGCAGCCAACTAGTCAGACTGCCGAACAGTATTTCGGAAAAGATTATCGTTTTAATGCTTTTAATATGGGTATGTCCATTCCTTTATTTTCCTCGGCGCAACGTTCGCGTGTTGCTGCAGGAAGTATTAGTGTGCAACAAAATAAATTAGAGCAAATTGCAGTGCAACAACAGTTAAGTGCTAATTTAAAAAATTTAGCAGCCAGGTATGTTCAAAATAAAAGCTTAATTATAAAATATCAAAGAACCATATTACCTAATACCAATTTATTGATAGAAACAGCTTCCAAGAAATTGAACGCTGGAGAGATTGGTTATTTAGAATGGGTAATGATTATAAATCAGGCCATACAAATTCAAAATGAATATTTCAATTATGTCCAGCAATTAAACGAGGGCGCTATTGAAATAGAAAAAATAACTGCAAACAACTAAAGATAATTTTATGAAATTTAAAAACTTAATAGCCCTTATTAGTATATCAACAATGCTTGCTTGTGCCGGAAACAAGCCAGCAGAGTCTGTTGTAGCAGCAAAAGGAGCTGACACCCTTAGCGCTGAACTGGTTACCTTAAATGCAGCGCAATTTAAAACGGCGAACCTTGGTTTTGGGACTGCGGAGTTAATGTCCATGCATAAAGTTTTAAAGGTGAATGGGGTTATAGATGTACCTCCTAGTAATATAGTGTCTATTAGTATACCTATGGGTGGCTATTTAAAGAAGACTAGTTTAATTCCAGGCATGTTTGTTAAAAAAGGTAATTTATTGGCTGTAATGGAGGACCCTAGTTATATAGAATTACAACAGGATTACTTAACTGCAAAAAGTAAATTGGTTTATTTAGAGGCCGATTTTAATAGACAAAGAGATTTAAATGCAACAAAGGCAACTAGTGATAAAATTTTTCAATTATCCAGAAGCGATTTTGAAAGCCAAAAGTACTTAACAAAGTCTTTAAGCGAGAAGCTTAAATTATTAGGTATAGACCCTCTTACATTGAATGAGAATAATATTTCCAGGGCCATTAATTTTAATGCACCTATTAATGGGTATGTTACCAAGGTAAATGTAAATATTGGAAAGTATGTAACACCTACAGATATACTTTTTGAAATTATTGATCCTAGCGATTTACATTTAAGACTTATTGTATATGAAAACGATGCTACTAATTTAAAGGTGGGTAATAAAGTAAGTTTTTATACCAATAATGATATGCGCAAAAAGTATTTTGCAAAAGTGGCTGTTATTAATCCTAATATCAATGAAGACAAAACTACCGATGTGCACTGTCATTTAGTGAATGAGTCGGTTCGTTTATATCCTGGTACTTCTGCGAATGCTGAAATTGAATTAAATGATGCAAAAGTAAGTGCCCTTCCAGAACAGGCCATTGTAAAATGGCAAAACAAGCCCTTTGTATTTATAAAAATGGAAGGAAATAGTTTTAAAATGGTTCCTGTAGAATTGGGTGTCTCTACTAATGGTTATGTGGAAATAAAAAATGATCTAGGGAAACAATCAATTGTTACTATGAATGCCTATACTTTATTAATGCAATTAAAGAACAGTGCCGACTAAATATTAGTTCGTCGTCTCGAAATAAGCTAAACTGCCGCCTACCCAGGTGGCATTTTTGTTATAGTTCACCCCAATCATTTTTCCTTTGCTTAATCGAGCAAGGTTCATGGTGGCAATATATTGTTGCTTTTCTTCGTCCCAGAAGTAAAATAGCCTTAATTCTGCTTTGGCAGGCCCTGTGGGTGTTTCAATGCAGTTAGCGTAGTTTACTTTTTCTTGTAATATCCAGCCTGAGGGGTCTTTTATGTTTTCAATATCAGCTAGGCTAATATCAATTATCACTCCTTGGCCTGCAAAAGAGAATAGGGGTTTGAGTATGTATTTCTCTAATGCTGTAGGTATTTCTGTTAATTGATCTACGAATTGGGTATGCGGAATGTTTGTATGCTTTAAAAAAGGCAGTAAGAACTTACTAATTCTAAAAAAATGATGGGGGTGTGTGACCCATTCAATATCTAAATTAGATTCTAGTAAAGCGCCTTTCTCTTGTATTTCTTTTGTTTGATGCTTTAATTCATCTAAAATAATGCGGTTATATATTCTATCAATTTTAATTTTATTACCTTCTCTTTCATAATATAAATGAGTCCCCTCAGTAAAAATTTCAGTAATACAAACTGTGGGAATATTTACATATTTTTCGGTACAGTAAAAATCAATTCTAGTTTTTTGTTGGTGGGGTAGAATTTCTAATAATACAGTATGCTTATTAGAATTCTTTATACTATTATTAGAAGAGTCGGATATATTTTGATTATTAGTATCTAAATTATTTTTGGTTTCAATTAATGTATTTCCTTTCAAAATAGATTCTAAATGAAGTATGTACTTTTCTTTGGTATAGCCATTTAAATAGGGGCTATACCCTGCTGGAATAGTATATATTTTACGAATACACTGATCCTGTAAAATTTCATAGGCAAATAAGGAAGGGAAGCCTTGTAATTCTATTAAAGCAGGCACTAATTCATTTTGCTCATTTGTTGTAATAGCAAAATCCATTACTATACACTTGGGTAAAGGCGTTTCCTTAGGGAAATGGGGAATATTTTTTAAAGAGGGCTCTGTTATAGAATTGAATTGGTCTGACTGAATTACTTGGTTAACATAATCACCCGTAGCCAACATTTTTTCAGTAAAATCTTTGTTAATAAAAATAGGGGTTTCAGCTACACTGAAATCTAATGCACCTGGAAAAGCTGTATTTAGGGCAGCTAAATAATTTTGATGGGATTGTTCGGTAAAGGCTGTGTTGAATTTTTGTCTTATAGAAGCAATCATAGTATCTTAATTTATGATTTTGCTTTTAAGGCCTTATCTAAAAAATTAGGAATGATAGCTTCAAATGTGGACTTAATTTTTCTAGGGTCATTTAAATGCTCAATCATTCTATCCCATTTTTCAATACCAAATTCTTCAATAATAGAAGTTTTAATTTTTTCTTCTTTAAAATAATTTAATAAAATATGGTATTCGCCTTCTGGGTGAAATTGCACACCTGCCATATGCTCGTTAAATTGAATACCCATGATAGCACGCTCTAGGGGTACTTGGGGTCTTATTTTTTCTAAACAGGTAATGCGTGCGCCCATACTATTTATGAGTTCGTCGTTGGGTTCTGTAATTTGATACAATCTACTTTCTAAAGTAAAAAAAGGGTCTTCTAATCCCTCAAATAAATTGTTGTATTCAATAGGATGAACAGGAAGTATACCTACTTGTCTTGATTTTCTTAAACTAATTTTTCCCAAATTAAAATGTCTGCAGGCAATTTGAAAACTATGACAAATTAAAAAAACGGGTTTTTCTAACTTGAACATTTGATCTAGCCATTCCGTATATAAATTATCCCAGGGCTCACCTTCAGAATCGGTGGGGGAGCCTGGCCCTCCTGTAGAAATATAAGCATCGAAGTTATGATCGGGTATTTCGGTGCAGTCTCTAAGTTTAAAAATTTGTTGTTCTATGCTAGTATTTCTATCCTTAGTCCAATGTGCTAAAAGTAGTTGAATACATTCCATACCCACATTCGTATTCCCATCATACATATCAATGATAGCAATTCTTAAGTGGGTAGCTGACATTATAGGTAGCTTAAGTTGGTCTTAGGTGTCAATACTAAAAGTGTTTCATACATGAGTTGAATGGTATCCACGATATCTTTTTTATGTATCATTTCAACAGTGGTATGCATGTATCTTAAAGGCATTGAAATTAAAACGGAAGGACAGCCATCGTTTGCATAAGCAAAACTATCGGTATCGGTTCCAGTGCTTCTGCTTAAGGTTCTAAATTGTACTGGAATCTTTTTCGCTTTGGCAGTGTTTTCTACAATCGCTAATAATTTATTATGAATAGCTGGTGCGTATGCTAATGAAGGGCCTTTGCCACATTGAATATCTCCCTCAATGGCTTTATTAATCATAGGTGTATGCGTATCGTGCGTTACATCAGTGATAATAGCAATATTGGGTTTAATACGACGCGCAATCATCTCTGCTCCACGCAGGCCAATTTCTTCTTGCACTGCATTGACAATATATAAACCAAAAGGTAATTTCTTTTTATTCTCTTTTAATAAACGGGCTACTTCTGCAATCATAAAACCACCCACTCTATTATCAAAGGCGCGTCCAATAATAAAATCGTTGGCTAATTCATCAATACCTTCTTGATAAGTAACCACGGCGCCAATATGAATACCTAAGGCTTCTACTTCTTTTTTAGATCTTGCACCACAGTCCAAGGTTAAGTTGTCCACTTTAGGTTGTGGTTCTTTCTGTTCTGGGTTACTCAATCTTGTATGAATAGCAGGCCATCCAAATACAGCTTTCACTGGCCCTTTTTTACCATGTATCCAAACACGCATAGAAGGCGCAATTTGATGGTCGACACCGCCATTTCTTTTTAAATATATTAAACCTTGGTCGTTGATATAATTCACAAACCAACTAATCTCATCTGCATGTGCTTCAATCACTACTTTAAAAGGGGCATTTGGATTAATCACGCCCACTGCTGTACCATAAGCATCGGTATAGGTAGTATCTACATATTTTGTAAGGTATTCTAACCAAATTTTTTGACCACTTGTTTCAAATCCAACCGGTGAGGGGTTGTTAATATAGTTGGTTAAAAACTGATAAGATGCTGCGCTAATTAATTCTTTTTTAGACTTTACAACTGTTTTTTTAGTGCTTGATTTTGCCATAAATAGTATTTAAAATTGACTCCTGCAAGATAACACTAATTGTGCTATTTTGAAACTTGCCTTCTTCACCCCTTTTCTTGATTATTTATTGATACTTTTGTGCAAATAAATGATATCGTTTTGCTTCAGCCGCCTTTAGATACAAATAAGTTATGGGAACTCGCCCCCGATCAATTTTGGGAGACAAGTAAAATAATTTTTAATTGGCAGGCAGCGCATAATCCAGTTTATAAACAGTGGGTGGCATTAAACAAGTCAAGCGCCATTCCTTTTTTACCTATTTCTTTTTTTAAAACCCAGGATGTTTTTATAGGGGAGAAGCCAGTAAACTTATTTGAAAGCAGTGGTACTACACAGGATGTAAAAAGTCATCACTGGGTGCAGGATTTAAGTTTGTATGAAGCAAGTTTTTTAAAGGGGTTTGAATTATTTTATGGCAAGCCTTCCCATTATTGTATTATTGGTTTATTGCCTTCATATTTAGAAAGAAAACATTCTTCTTTGGTATATATGGTAGATAAATTAATAAAAGCATCGGGTCATGCGCAGAGTGGTTTTTATTTAGATGATTTTGTAAAGTTGAATGAAGTATTATATGATTTAGAAAACCAAAAACAAAAAGTTTGGTTTATAGGAGTCAGTTTTGCTTTAACCGATTTCGCATTAGCCTATCCACAAAAATTAAAGTCCACTATTGTACTTGAAACGGGTGGAATGAAAGGAAGAAAAGAAGAGTTAACCAGAAACGAATTACATCAATTATTAAGGGAGCATTTAGGAACAAGTACCATTCATTCTGAATATGGAATGACCGAACTATTAAGCCAGGCCTATTCCATTAAAGAAGGGGTATTTAAATGCCCGCCTTGGATGAAGGTAATGGTGGCAGAGGAGGAAGACCCTACTGCTATTAAAGAAATAGGAAGAGGGGTGTTGCATATAATTGACCTTACTAATATATATAGCTGCAGCTTTATTGCTACTGAAGATATAGGGGAAGTTTTTGAAGACGGTAGCTTTACCGTACTTGGTCGATTAGATGCAAGTGCTAGAAGAGGCTGTAGTTTACTCGTTGTATAAATTACTCGTCAAATAAGCTCTTCTCCGATTCAATCATCTTTTTTAAGTAGACTAAGTAGCTAGGCTCTAGGCCATAGTTGTACTGCCTTTTATCAATACTGTCTCTCGTTTTTACAATAAGAGGTAATTGTTGTTGCGTAGAAAGTTTATACTTCTGATTAATTTTTAAAAAGTGGTCACTTCTGCTTTTATTTTGCGTTAAGACATCCTTATTTTGCACGCCAATAATTTTATTAATAACCTTTGTAGAAATAGATTCTCCTTTCTGATGATTTAAAAACATTACTTGTAATAATTCTTTCTCAATAATTGAAAGGGAATGGTAAAAATTATAATTCAATCTTGCCGTCACTTCTTTGGGTACTCTTTTCTTTCTTTGTCTATAGACTATAAAAAATAGTCCAAAGCTAATGAGCATTACTATGGATACGCTAGGTGTAAAGAAGGGTAATACTTTATTAAAGAAAAAATGCAAGAGGGGGTTTTCAACTTTATAGACATATTGAATAGTGCTTCTATCTAAATCATCAGCATTGATTGTATAGGTAGCATAACTAAGTTTATTGCCTGATAATATTTTTACTAAATAAACAGTATTTCCTAAGTTGAATTGTAGCCCATCATAGGTTTCCTTGGTGTTATATAAACTCAACCAAGCTTGCTTCATTCTTTGATTCGAATAAGACTTTACTTTTCCATACTCGTTTTTAGAAAAGTCAATCCAGTAATAGTCGAGATAGTTTTGAAAAACAAGTATTTCATTTATATTATAATTATAATATGTAGCTGTTTCTATAGTTTTAATTAATGCAGGATTAGTAGCACCTAAAGTTGACCAAGTGTTTTTAGCAAAATCAAATTCGAAGCAGGAATCAATACTGTTTAATGAAAAATCCCTAGGCATATTGGAAAAGGCTAATGACTTAGAAGCAAATAGCTTATTGGTTGAGGCATCAACCTTATATTTAATGATATTGTCAAAGTCGTCATAGCCATTGACTATGGTATTGCTTGGATACAATTCCCACTCATGTGTTTGAGGGCTGAAATAGGTCATAATACCACGCATATTCCAAAAACCTGATCCACCATATTGGAAAATAGTATCGTGTAATATAAAGGTAAAGGATTGGTAATTTACCCCTGAGTGAACGGTGGAATCAATTCTTATTAAAGCATAGCTGCTTTTATTTTTTTCAATTTTAAATAATTTACCTGTCCCTGATGGTTGTACCCAGGTATTCTTCCCTTTTTTGATTAGGGCAATATGTTTGAAGGTTTTGGTATCAAGGCCAAAGTTAAATAGGCTACTATTTAACTTTAAATTTAGGGAGTTAACGCTATCTGCAGTAATTATATTCAGTAAGGCAATTTCTTGCTCTTGCAATGGGTTACTCACCTTTTTTTCTTGTGCAAAAGATAAATCAACTTGAATAAGTAAAGTTAAACTAAGAATTATTCTATTAAATTTCATACCGCTAATATAGGAGAAATTATATAATAAGAAATTTACTTATCTGTATTTATTCATATTTTGTAATTTATAAATATGTATTATATTGTAAATAAATTATTTAAATATAAAATATTATTTTCTCTACTTAGTTTACTGTTTATTTGGAATGAAGTTCAATCTTTGTGCATATTTACATTAAGAACATTAATATATTAATGAAATATTAAATATATTAATTTTCAAACTTTTTTATCCTTTGGGGGAAGGATAATCGGGGTGGTTAGGACTTGTCCTGGCCACCCCAAACTTTTTTTAGGAAGTCTTGGTACTTAGAGAAAATTCTAAGATAAATAGGATTTTTACACTGCAACATTAAAGTCGCGCAAGGCATCATTCAAGCTAGTCTTCAAATCGGTACTTGGCTTTCTTTGTCCAATGATTAAAGCACAGCTCACCTGGTAGTCGCCAGCAGGGAATGTCTTTTTATATGTCCCAGGTATAACAACACTTCTGGCTGGAACGCGGCCTTTGTATTCAATAGGACTAGCACCACTCACATCTATAATTTTAGTGCTTTGGGTTAAAACCACATTGGCACCTAATACCGCTTCTTTTTCTACATGCACGCCTTCCACGACAATACATCTACTTCCAATAAAACAGCCATCTTCTATAATCACAGGGCTGGCTTGTAAGGGTTCTAAAACCCCACCAATGCCTACACCTCCACTTAAGTGCACCCCTTTCCCAATTTGAGCGCAACTTCCCACGGTAGCCCAGGTATCCACCATGGTTCCTTCGTCCACAAAGGCCCCAATATTTACATAGCTAGGCATTAAAACCACGTTCTTAGCTAAATAAGCGCCATATCTTGCTACTGCATGTGGCACAGCTCTAACACCTAAAGCAGCATAGTTCGATTTCAATAACATTTTATCATGAAACTCAAAAGGGGCAAGCTCCCAGGTTTGCATGGGTTGAATACCGAAGTATAATAAAATAGCTTGTTTTACCCATTCGTTTACCACCCATTTCCCGTCAATGGGTTCGGCTACTCTTAAGCGACCTTTATCTACTTCTTCAATAACTGCATGCACCGCAGCACTGTAATTAGCGTCTTTTAATAAACTACGATCGGTAAATGCCGCTTCAATTTTGTTCTTTAATTCCATTGTTTCAATTTGCTCAAAATTACAAACTAGACCTTTATTTTGCTTACTAAGTTTTACACAATAACTAAGCTGAATTTATTTAAGGGGGATTGTTTAATTTGCAGCATGTTTGTTTATGAAGAAGATGTACAACTATGTTTAACGACCCTTCAAAAAGGGGGCATCATCTTATATCCCACCGATACGGTTTGGGGTATTGGTTGTGATGCTACCAACGAAGCTGCCGTAGCAAAAATATTTACCTTAAAAAAAAGAGTGGATACCAAGGCCATGATTATACTTTTAGGCGATGAAGCTACTCTTACTAACTATGTCTCCGATAATAATTTACAAATATTTGATTACATAAAAGGAATTCATAAACCCACCACAGTCATTTATCAAAAGGGTATTAACCTTGCCAAAAATTTAATAGCAGCAGATGAGTCTGTGGCCATTCGCATTACCAAGGATGCTTTTTGTAAAGACTTAATGAAAGCATTCGGTAAACCTATCGTAAGTACTTCAGCCAATATTTCTGGTTATCCCACGCCTTTATGTTTTGCAGATATTTCATTGGATATTAAAGAAGGAGTTGACTATGTGGTGAAACATAGACAGGAAGAAACGAGTATACAAATACCTTCTTCTATAGTAAAATGGGATGAAGCCGGAAATTTAATTATCATTCGTCCTTAATACGCACCATGCAAAAAATACTAGTTGTTCAAACTGCTTTTATTGGTGATGTAGTGCTAGCTACTGCCTTAGTAGAATCTTTGCATCAGCAGTATCCAAAAGCAGCCATTGATGTAGTGGTGAGAAAAGGCAATGAACCCCTTTTTAATGAACACCCCTTTATCAATGAACTTATTATTTGGGATAAAAAGCAGCATAAATATTTGAATTGGTTTTCCATTTTGAAAAAAATAAGAGCGAAGCATTATGATGTACTAATAAATGCACAAAGGTTTGCAGCTACTGGTTTGTGGACTGTTTTATCCAGTGCAAATACTACCATTGGTTTTGATAAAAACCCATTTTCATTTTTATTTACACATAAAGTAAAGCATGATGTAGTTGCACTAAACCAAAATATTTCAGTAAGTGAAGTGCATGAGATAAACAGAAATCATGCATTAATAAGTTCATTAGGGGTATTTCCTTTAGCCATGCCTAAATTATATCCAACAAAATCCGACTTTGAAAAAGTAAAACTATATCAGGCAGAAAAATATATAACCATTGCGCCTGCATCGGTTTGGTTTACTAAACAATTTCCTTTGACTGCTTGGGTAAGTTTTATAAGTGAATTAAAATTTGAAGGTCCTATTTATATTCTAGGAGGCGCTTCAGATAAAGCCCTAGGCGATAAAATTATTAATGAAGTAGTAAGATTGCATTCAACTGCTTCTACAAAAATAATTAACCTAAGTGGGGAATTAGGTTTTTTAGCATCGGCTGCTTTACAACAAAAAGCGGTTTTGAATTATGTAAATGATTCTGCTCCTATGCATTTTTGTTCTGCAGTCAATGCGCCGGTAGTGGCCATTTATTGTTCTACCATTCCTGCTTTTGGTTTTGGTCCTTTATCTACAAATTCTTTTATAGTAGAAACTCAAGAGCAACTAGCCTGTCGCCCCTGTGGTTTACATGGCAATAAACAGTGTCCTTTAGGGCACTTTAATTGTGCCCATAGCATTGAAAATGCTCAATTAATAGCCCCATTGCTACAAATGGCCCAACATTAGTACTTTTGTAGCCATGCAAATTCAATTTACACAAGAAGAAGAATCTATATTCAATATAGTAGCAAAGCAAGCTGCTTTATTGAACATGCCTGCATTTGCAGTAGGTGGGTTCGTGCGCGATAAAATATTGAATAGACCCACCAAGGATATTGATATCGTTTGTATTGGAGATGGCCTAGCCTTGGCAACTGCTTTTGCTAATCAATTCACTCCTAGGCCTCCGGTTTCTTTATTTAAAACTTTTGGAACAGCCCAGGTGAAATTGGATACTATTGAAATTGAGTTTGTGGGCGCTAGAAAAGAAAGCTATGCTAAAGAGAGTAGAAAGCCATCGGTAAGTCCGGGCAGCATTGAAGATGACCAAAACAGAAGAGACTTTACCGTGAATGCCTTAGCGATTTCTTTAATTGAAAATGATTTTGGAAAAGTAATTGATCCTTTTGGAGGCTTAGAAGACTTAAAAAATAAAATTTTAAAAACCCCTTTATCTCCTGAAAAAACTTTTGACGACGATCCGCTTCGAATGATGCGCGCTATTCGTTTTGCTACTCAATTAAATTTTGAAATAACTGCTGAAACATTTACTGCCATTCAAAAAATGGCAGGTCGTATTTCTATTGTTTCACAAGAGCGTATTACCGATGAATTGCAAAAAATAATGCAAACCGCAGTGCCCTCTAAGGGCTGGTATTTATTAAAAGAAGCGGGTTTACTAGAAAATATATTCCCTGTATTACTACAATTGGAAGGGGCTGAAACCTTGGATGGCATTGGACATAAGGACAACTTCTCCCATACCTTACAAGTATTAGATAATGTAGCTGCCACTAGTGATGATATCTGGCTTCGTTGGGCGGCTTTACTACACGATATAGCTAAACCTAAAACTAAAAAGTTTGAAACTGGTTTTGGTTGGACTTTTCATGGGCATGAAGTAGTGGGTGCGCGTATGGTGCCTAAAATTTTCACGCAGTTGAAACTGCCCTTGAATGAAAAAATGAAAATGGTGCAAAAATTAGTGGCCCTACATTTACGCCCTATATCCTTAACGAAGGAATCGGTGACCGATAGCGCTATTAGAAGATTATTATTTGATGCAGGCGATGATATTGATTACTTAATGTTACTATGTGCTGCCGATATTACAAGTAAGAATAAAGTAAAAGTGAAGCGTTATTTACAAGGCTTCGACTTTGTCAAAGAAAGATTAATAGAAGTAGAGCAAAAAGATAGCATTAGAAATTGGCAACCGCCTATTACAGGAGAGATGATCATGGAATTATTCGCCATTGCACCCTCTAAACAAGTGGGTATTATTAAAGATGCTATTAGGGAAGCTATATTGGATGGGCTTATTCCCAATGACTATGATGCTGCCTATGGCTTCATGTTAAAAGAAGCCGAAAAACTAGGCTTATTTCCTATAATAAAATAGTAATTTAGCGTTTCAAAATACCAAAATGGCCGTATTAAAATTTAGAGTTTCTTGGGAAGAGGATGATGCTATATACCGTGATGTTTTGGTGAAGCATACACAAAATTTTCAAGACTTACATTTCATTATATTAAAAGCTTTTGAATTTGACCAAAAGCATGATGCTACTTTTTATAGAAGCAACGATACTTGGCAAAGAGGAAGGGAAATAAGTAAAGAAGTATACGACCGTACTTATAAAGTAGCTCCTTTATTAATGGAAGAGACTACTATTGGTTCTGAAATAATTGATACCAATCAGCATTTTATTTACGAATACGATTTTGTAAAGTCATGGTCTTTTTTAATTCAACTTATACAAGTGGTTAAAAATGCCGATGCAGATATGACGCTTGAATATCCGCTGGTATCTCGTATTGAAGGAGTGGGGCCTATGCAATATGGCACCAAGGGTTTACTGGGTGAAAAATTTGCAGACATTGAAGAGAAATATGATTTGAATGAAGCAGCCGAAGGATTTGGAGAAGAAGGAGAAGAAGACGCGCATGCGTCTGATGATAGAGAAAACACTTCAGATGATGGAGGCGATGATGGTGAAGAAGATGCGGATGCATCTGATGACGGGGGTGATGATGACAGCGAAGATGACAACAAGCAGGATAATGAGTCTGGTTCTGGATTTTTCGAAGGAGAAGCTTTTTAGTTCTATGATTTCTATCTTATTTATTTCAAATTTAAACTAGTCCAAGTATTTTGTCTAAAACCGTTTACATCGTAATGGGTCCTACCGCTGTAGGAAAAACAAGTTTTGCTATTGCGCTTGCTAAAACATTAAATACAGAAATTATTTCAGCAGATGCTCGTCAGTGTTATAAAGAAATGAATATAGGAGTAGCTAGACCAAGTGAAGAGGAGTTGAAATTGGTGCAGCATCATTTTATTGCATCACATTCAATTACTGAAAACATTAATGCCTCTTACTTTGAAAATTGGGCCTTAGAAAAAGCACAATCTTTATTCGCTACAAAGGATGCAGTTGTCATGGTGGGAGGAACGGGTTTATATATTAAAGCCTTTTGTGAGGGCTTGGATTTAATTCCAGCTATTGAACCAAGTATTCGAGAAAATATTATCGCAAACTATGAGAAATTAGGTTTACGCTGGTTGCAAAAAGAAGTATCGGTAAAAGATCCTTCCTATTGGGAAAAAGGCGAACAAAAAAATCCACAGCGATTAATGAGGGCCTTAGAAGTAATTCTAGGAACTGGCAGCTCAATTCTAAGTTTTCAAAATAAGAAAGCCATTGAAAGGCCATTTAAAATAGTTAAAATTGGCTTAGAATTAGATAGGGAAGAATTATACCAACGAATTAATGATAGGGTTTTGAATATGATTGAGCTTGGCTTGGAAAAAGAGGTAAAAGGCTTAGAAGATTATGGTCAATTGAATGCTTTGCAAACTGTTGGTTATAGCGAGTGGAAGGACTATTTCGAGCAGAAAATAAGCCGTGAAAAAGTCATAGAAAATATCCAACAAAACACCCGCCATTACGCCAAACGCCAAATGACCTGGTTTAAGCGAGACCCTACTATTACTTGGTTTAAGGCAGGTAGTATTGAGCCTAAGCAGGTTTTATTATAATAGTTTAATATTTTTAGAAATTAACATATTAGAAACCTAAGCCATTCAAAATATGGTTATTTTTGGCCCATAATATAGCCATTGATATAGTGGTATATTCATTACATTTTATTTAAAACTTTAAGTATGCAAAAATTAGGAAGCGTCCTATTGGTATGTCTTTTTTTAATGACTGGAACTCTGGCAAAAAGCCAAACCATTCAATTTGAAAAATATACTTTACCCAACGGATTAAAAATTATTTTACATGAAGACCATTCTGCACCAGTGGTAGCAGTAACGGCACTTTATCATGTAGGTTCAAAAAACGAAGACACTGCAAGAACAGGATTCGCCCATTTCTTTGAACATTTATTATTTGAAGGTTCAAATAATATTAAAAGAGGAGAATTCGATAAATATGTAACCAATGCAGGGGGCGCTTTAAATGCCAATACTTCACAAGACCGTACTTTTTATTACGAACTACTTCCTTCTAATCAAGTTGACCTTGGTCTTTGGTTAGAAAGTGAGCGTATGATGCATGCTAAAATTGAACAAATTGGAGTGAATACTCAACGCGAAGTGGTAAAAGAAGAAAAGCGTCAAAGAGTAGATAACCGTCCTTATGGTTCTTTTTTAAATGAAATTCTTGTAAGAGCTTATAAAGTGCATCCTTACAAATGGTCACCTATTGGAAGCATGGATCATTTAAATGCTGCCAAACTAGAAGAGTTCATTCAGTTTTATAAAACTTATTATGTACCTAATAATTGTGTTTTATCAATTGCAGGGGATATCAATATTCCAGAATTAAAGAAAAAAATTGAAGCTTACTTTGGCCCTATTGCTAAAGGTACATTACCTATGAACCGTCCTAGTATTAAAGAACCTCCTTTAGGTGGTGAAGTGCGTGATAATGTATATGACAACATTCAGTTACCAGCTATATTACATGCTTACCGTGCACCTAAGCAAGGTGGAGAAGAGTATTATGCATTTAATTTACTCTCTACAATTTTATCAGGAGGAGCATCTTCTAGAATGAATAAGACCTTGGTAGATTCAAAACAATTAGCAGTAGCGGCTCAATCGGTACCATTTTTCAATGAAGACGATGGCTTATTTATTGCATTAACTATTGCCAATATGGGTGTTAAGGTAGAAACTTTGGAAGCAAGTATGGATAGTGTAGTTAATGAATTAAAGTTAGGACTTGTGGGAGAGCGTGAATTTCAAAAAGTGAAAAACCAAATTACTACGGCCTTAGTAGATAGCAAAGCCACGATGGCAGGTATTGCAGAAAGCTTAGCTAATAATGAAGTGTATTTTGGTGATGCGAATTTAATTAATACCGAACTAGAGAAATACAATAAAGTAACTAGAGAAGATGTTTTGAAAGTTGCTAAAAAATATTTGAATAAAGAGAACAGGGTAGCACTTCATTATTTACCAAAAGAAAAAACAACTAAATAAGTAAGGCTATTCATAGCATCAAAAAATAATTTTATGAAAAAATATATATACAGCGTTTTATTATGTTTACCCTTCTTTTCAATGGCACAAACATTGGATAGAACTAAGTCTCCTGCGCCAGGGAAGGCACCTTTAATACAAGTGGCTAGTCCTGTTAAATTTACTTTAGCGAACGGCTTGCAAGTTTTTGTAGTAAAAAATACAAAATTGCCGAAAGTCACTGCTACTTTGGCTTTAGATGTAGACGGATTCAAAGAAGGCGATAAGGCAGGCTTGGCCAGTATGTCAGGCCAACTACTTCAAAGAGGAACTACTACTAAGTCTAAAGCTGAATTAGATGAAGCGGTTGAATTTTTAGGAGGTAGTATGTCTACTTCTAGTCAATATGCTACAGTGAGTTCTTTAAAAAATAATTTCCCTAAATTAATGGAGTTGATGTCAGAAGTCATTTTACGTCCTGCTTTATCTAGTGATGAATTAGAGAAAGTAAGAAAGCAAACTATTTCTGGAATTGAATCTAGTAAAGATGATGCAGATGCTATTTCTAATAATGTGATGAAGAAATTAGTATACGGAGCGAACCATGCATTTGGTGAAATAACTACTATTAAAACAGTGAATGCTGTAAAAGTAGAAGATGTAAAAAACTTTATCAAAACCTATTGGATACCTAATAATGCGTATTTAATATTTGTAGGAGATATTGACCCAGCCAACGCCAAGGCGCTTGCTGAAAAGAATTTTGGTACTTGGGCTAAGGGTACATTTACACAGCCTATGTATGAGAAGCCAGCTATTCCTGCTACAACCTATGTAGCTATTATAGACAGACCAGCCTCTGTTCAAAGTGTGGTAACTATTGCTACAACGGTTAATTTAACAAAAGGGTCACCAAATGATATTCCTTCTAATGTGATGAACAATATTTTAGGAGGTGGTTTCTCTGGAAGACTATTTGCCAACTTACGTGAGAAGCATGCATTTACTTATGGTGCTTATTCTTCTATCTCTCCTAGCAAACAAATAGGTATGTTTAGCGCAGAGGCTTCTGTTAGAAACGAAAAAACAGATAGCGCTATCCAAGAAATTTTAAACGAATTAAATATTATTCGTAATACGAAAGTAGGCGATACAGAATTAAGCCGCATGAAGAATTATTTAGCGGGTGGCTTTGCACGTTCTTTAGAAAGCCCAAATACGATTGCTAATTTTGCTTTATCTATTGCCGTAAATAATTTACCTGCGGACTATTACCAAAAATACTTAACCAATTTAGCAGCAGTAGACGCTCAAAAAGTACAAGATGTGGCCGCTACTTTATTGAACCCTGCAAAAATGCATATTGTAATTGTAGGTAATGCCAAGCAAATTGCTAAAGGCTTAGAAAAATATGGTCCAGTAAAGTATTTTGATATTGAAGGTAATGAAGTAGCCGCGCCAACTGAGGTAAAAGCAGATGCTAGTTTAACACCTACTGCTTTAATGGAAAAAGCCATTGCTGCCATTGGTTCAAAAGAAGCTTTAGACAATGTGAAAGATGTTCAATTAAAAGGTACTGCTAATGTAATGGGACAGTCTTTAGAAATGAAGCAAACCATTGTAATGCCGGGTAATTCTGTAACCACCATGTCAATGGGTGGAATGGCAATGATGAGACAAGCAGTAGTGAATGGTAAATACTCTGTTTCACAACAAGGACAAGAAGCACCCATGACAGATGATTTAAAAGAAGGCTTAGACGAATCTACTTTTCTTGCTCCAGAGCAATTATACCTTGCTAAAGGGTATGGTTTGAAAATTGTAGGCGGAGAAAAAGTAGATGGTAAAGATGCCATTGATGTAGAAGTGACTACGCCTTCTAAAAAAGTATCTCACCGTTTTTACGATGCTAAAACATTTTTATTAGTAAAGACTTCAAAATCAGAAGAAGTACCAGGACAAGGCACCATGACGCAACAACAATTTTATACTGGCTATCAAACTGTAAATGGCGTTCAAATTTCTTCAGAGCAACTTATCGATATGGGTCAAATGAAAATAAATGTAAAGTATACAGATATTAAAATGAATCAAGGATTAAAGACAACTGATTTAAAATAGGGTTAATATATCCTACACAAAAAAGCCATCCCGAGGGATGGCTTTTTTTATATCAATGAGTTAATATTAGAATCTAATACCGTAGCCAATATTAAATAATACTTGGTTAGCAGTTAAACTAGCATAAGTATTAGGCTTATCACTTAAACGGTAAGGGAAGACTGCATCTTTAGTGCTGGAGCTAACAATAGTAAAGTCAATAAAGTTTCTATTGGTTCTATATCCAATACCACCACTCAATACCATGCGAGAAGCTTTAATAGTTTCATCTTTATAAGGAGAGCCATAATAAGCAGCACCGCCTCTTATCATCCAGTTGCTACTTAATTTTATTTCAGAGCCTAATTTAAAATTAATATTGTTTTTATAAGCATCTTTAATAACGCTATTCATTAAACTATAATAATCGCTAGTGGCTTTATCGTAGTTATTGGAATAAAAACGAGTTCCTGCATAGTTTACAACCTCTAAATCGGCAGCAATAAAACCAAGTGGTTGTGATGGTTTACTAGGAGAAGCAAAAAAGTAGCTTGTGCTAAATATTGCTTTAGTTGGTGTAGAAATTGTATATTCTCTTATACCAGCATATCCATTATTTAATTCGCCAGAACTAGCTGACAGCGTACCTGCATACTTTTCAGTATTGGTGGACAAGCTAGCACTTATTTGATCTCTAAATGAAATGACTTGAGGCGTATGTAAGGTAAAGCCCACTCTTAAAAAAGGTTCAGGCTTGTATATAATACCCAACTTAGCTCCTAAACCCCAACCTCTTGAAGAAAAATTTTCATCTAAAACAAAGGATGAAAAATTATTATCTGGATTAGTAGTGGCATCTACTTCAGAATAGGTAAGTCTCTTAGAATAATTGATCATAGGTAAAACTAAACTACCCCCTAGGTATAATTTATCGTCCATATTACCACCCCAGCCGAAGGCTAATTCATCATAGCTTCCAGTAGTATGTGCGTCATAAGCCTGGTTTACGCCTGAAGAAATAGGCACTAAACTTTGGTAGCCATTAACATTACCTCTTGCATCTACAGTCGTATCTACTAAATAAGTTCTAAAGGCAAGTGAGCTTCCAAAAATATAATTACTTAGGGCTGCATTAGAATCGGCTTGGTCGCCCACTAATTCTTCTAAATATTTTTCAGATAAACTGCTAAAATTATTTTTACCACCAAAACTAGAATGGTTATTGAAATTCGCAACTTGATTATAGGTAATAGAGAAGGCAGTGCTTGTCCAGTTGTTTCTTTTTTGTCCATCCGCAAAAACCATACCCACTGATCCGAAATTAGATTTAGAATTTGTATTGGAAGAGCTTGTGCCTCTGTAATTAAAATTATTAGTTTGCACTAAGAATTTTGGAGTTAACAAAAGCTCACTTGATTTATAAAAACCAAGGCCGGCTGGATTAATATGATTAGAAGATAAATCGCCTCCTAAAGAACCCATGGCTCCACCTAAAGCATTGCTTCTAGCTGTTCCATTGGGTGCAAACCAAGATAGGCGAAGCCCATCTTCAGGTTCTTGTGCATACATGGTTAAACTAGATCCCATTAATATTAAAAAAAATAATTTCTTCATAATTGATACTTTGATTTTTAAAAACTTTCTACAAATTCATTCTACTAAAACTTTCCACTAAACTTTCCACTAAATTTTTAGTTCTTAGCTATGGCTTATGGAATTCTTGCAGCACGTGGGCTACTTGAAGAACTTCCACTGCTGTTAAATCCACCACTTCTTCCACCTGCATTGCTATTGCCGTTGCTTTGGAAACTTGCTCTGTTATTACTATTATTGGTGCTGTTTGTTTGATTTTGGTTACCGCCATTGTAGTTATTATTATTCGAAAAATAACGAGCTGGACGGTCATAACTATTTGCGTAATTGGTATTACTATTATTTGTAACAACACGCTTCATTAAATTTCCGAAATTGCTATTTAAAGTAGGGTTGCTAGTATATCTTGTATTACCCGTAGTAGTGTTTACACTATTATTAGTGTTGTTATAACCACGATTGTTTCTGTAGGCATTAATAGAAGAAGGGCTTGATCTTACAGCGCTTGGAGATTGATAAGGTCTTCCTCCATTATTTACAAAACCACCACCATAATAAATTGGCATGTATGGATTCCAATATCCTGCAAAGTAAGGGTTCCAGCCGCCCCATCCACCGAATCCACCGCCCCATCCACCGAATCCACCGCCCCATCCACCCCAGCCGCCGAATCCACCGCCCCATCCACCAAATCCGCCGCCCCAACCACCAAATCCACCCCAGAAAGGGTCATAGCCCCATCCTCCTAAACCACCCCAGAATGGGTCAAAACCCCATCCACCAAGTCCTCCGCCCCAGCCACCAAATCCACCAGCCCATCCACCAAAACCTCCGCCCCAGCCACCGAATCCGCCACCCCAACCACCAAAACCTCCGCCCCAGAAAGGGTCAAAGCCCCAACCGCCCCATCCGCCAAAACCACCACCCCATCCAAGACCAAATCCCATATTAAATCTTGGGTTGTTCCAATAGCCAAAATCGTCAATGGCTGACCAGCGGTTTCTGTTCGCCACTTTTAATCTTAAAAAACGGTCGTCTTGATAGTTTTGATATTCTTGATATTCTTCATCTTGCGCCATTCCATTTTCTGCTTTTTCAATAGCCACTAATTTTTCCGCGCTCACTACTTTATTGTTAGGAGTATAGTATAAATCATCGGTAGCAACAGTTGTGCTTTGTTGTAAACTTGTACAACTGGTACCAAAAAAACTAAAAGCCACTATGCCCATGGCTATTAGCCTTAAATAAGTGTTAGTTTTTTGAGTCTTCATTTTCGTAAGTTTTAGGTTTTTATATGCCCCTTAATTAGCATACATTTGCTAGTATAAAGGTACTGAAAAATAAAATATAGAGCGTTTTTCGTACTTGAATTTATTACTATATAATTTGTTAAGATTTTCACGATGGCAAAGGAACTAACTACAAGGGCCCAGGACTATTCTCAATGGTATAATGACTTAGTCATTAAAGGCGAACTTGCTGACTATAGCGCAGTTAGAGGATGTATGGTAATTAAGCCTT
>CALDSE010000010.1 GCA_937911175.1 uncultured Sediminibacterium sp. | reverse complement strand
GTAATACAAAGACCTGCAAAAGTTAAGATCAAAATATTCCACCAATCGAATCCAATAATGTTAGGAGCAATCTGATAACAGATTACACAGGTGAAGACCACCGTAAAACTTAAGGTGAACTTCATCAACTGGGCGTAATCTTTTAGAATTGCTTTCACAATTTAGTGGGTCGATTCATCCGCACCAACAGGTGTTGTTTGTTGAATGAAATCTTTTCCATCCTTACCATAATCATATGGCCAACGGTGTACTTCTGGTATTTCACCAGGCCAGTTACCGTGACCAGGACGGATTGGCGTAGTCCACTCTAATGTATTTGCTTCCCAAGGATTTTGAGTAGTTACTTTACGTCCTTTGAAGATAGAATAGAAAAAGTTGATCAAGAATAAAATTTGCGCTGCAAATACAATCATTGAAACAATGGTGATAAACTTATTCAATTCACCAAATTGCTTGAAACTTTCCCAAATACTAAAATCAAAATAACGACGTGGCATACCAGCTAATCCTTCGTAGTGCATTGGCCAAAAGATCAAGTACGCACCTGCCATTGTTACCCAAAAGTGGATATAACCAAGTGTGTTATTCATGAAACGACCATACATTTTAGGGAACCAGTGGTACACACCCGCAAACATACCAAACATAGATGCTACACCCATTACAATATGGAAATGCGCAATTACGAAATAAGTATCATGCAAGTGAATATCTAACGCAGCGTTTCCTAACCAAATACCAGTTAAACCACCAGAGATAAATAAACTCACAAAACCAATTGCGAATAACATACCTGGCGTGAAACGGATATTACCTCTCCACAAAGTCGTCAACCAGTTGAATACTTTGATAGCAGAAGGAACCGCGATTAATAAAGTTAATAGTACGAATACAGAACCCAAGAATGGATTTAATCCTGTAACGAACATATGGTGCGCCCAAACCAAGAAGGCCAATGCAGCAATTGCAAACAAAGAACCTAACATGGCCATGTAACCAAAGATTGGTTTACGAGAGCTTACAGACATAATCTCAGATACCATACCCATGGCAGGTAACAAGATGATGTAAACTTCTGGGTGACCTAAGAACCAGAATAAGTGTTGGTATAAAATTGCAGATCCACCTTCGTTCGGTAAAGCGCCTACACCATTCACAAAAATATCAGATAGATAGAATGAAGTACCAAAGTTTCTATCAAAAATTAATAAGATCATACCAGACAACAATACAGGGAAAGACAATACACCTAATACAGCTGTAAAGAACAATGCCCAAATTGTTAAAGGTAAACGTGTCATGCTCATACCCTTGGTACGCATGTTCAAAATAGTAGCGATATAGTTCAAGCCTCCTAATAAAGAAGAGACTACGAATAAGGCCATTGAAATAAGCCATAAGTCCATACCTGTTTTAGAACCAGGAGAGGCATCATGTAATGCAGACAATGGAGGATAAGCCGTCCAACCACCACTGAAAGGTCCTGTTTCTACAAATAAAGAAGATAACATGACAATACTAGCGGTAAAGAAAAACCAATAGCTTAACATATTCATAAATGGAGACGCCATATCGCGTGCACCAATTTGTAATGGAATTAAAAAGTTAGCAAAGGTACCCGACAAGCCTGCCGTTAATACAAAGAATACTAATACAGTTCCGTGTGTGGTTACTAAAGCATAATAAGCTTCAGGTGTAATTTGACCACCCTTTGCCCACTTACCTAAGAGAGATTCTAACCAAGGAAAACTAGAATCAGGATACCCTAATTGCAAACGGAATAATACGCTCATTAAACCACCTAGTACTGCCCAAACCATACCTGTGATCAAGAATTGCTTCGCGATCATTTTATGGTCTTGACTAAATACATATTTAGTTAAGAATGTATCATGGTGTTCGTGATGACCATGATCATCATGTCCGTGTCCTTCATGATTATGTAATGCTGCTTCGTGACTCATACCTTTTATTTAAATATTTTTAATTTTTCTATTTTTATTTAAGTAGATGCCTACTTAAAGTTTATTTTACATTTTTGCTGTGCTTGCTTTAGCAGTTGTATCTGCTGCTGCTACCGGCACTGCAGTGGGATCTTTTTCAGGAAATGCAGTGAAGTATTGTGGCTTTTGTTTTGCCATCCACATATCATACTCTTCTTGATCTACCACTTCTATAATTCCTTTCATAGAGTAGTGACCATTACCGCACATTTGATCACAAGAAATTTCATAACTGAAATTGGGGTTACCTGTTTTCTCACGCATTTCTTTAGTAGTATAAAGAGGCGTAAACCACATGGTGGTAGGAATACCAGGCACGGCGTCCATCTTTAAACGGAAATGCGTTAATCCCACATCATGTATTACATCTCTTGAACCAAGTATTAATTTAATAGGAGTGCCTTTCACCACATACATTGTTTGCTCTGTTAAAATATCATCCTTAGAATAATTGTCGTCCCATACAATACCCACAGAGTTCGTAGCAGGGTCAATATTCTTATAATATTTTTTTCCAAACACAGCGTCTTTTCCTGGATAACGGAATATCCATCCAAATTGTTTTCCAGTCACTTCTACGACCAATGCATTCTTAGGCGCTTCCGATGTGAAGAAAAACCAGTTGCGTAAACCAAACACTACAAGAATTGTTAATGCAATAGCAGGAATAGCTGTCCAAAGTAATTCTAATTTAGTGCTATGCGTAAAAAAGAATATTTTACGATTTTTATCTTCTTGGTATTTATACGCAAACCAAAATAATAAAAATTGGGTAATTACAAACACAATACCAGTCACAATTAAGGTTATAAAAAGCATTTCATCTACTTTCTCTCCTTGAACACTTGCTGCACCTTGTGCTAATTGCGTTTTACCGTAATAGGCTTTATTACAAACATAAATACCTACAAAGCCTAGGACCAAAAAAGCAACCATCAAAAATCCGTTGATTTTGTTGTTTTGTTGACGACTGGCTTCTTCGCCTTTTAAAATAGATACGTACTCACTTGCTTTGGCAATTTGAAAAATTACCACAAAAATAAAGACGATGATTGTAACAGATAATATTAAACTCATAATTTGTTTTTTCTAAATCAAAAATTATACTTGATGAATGATACTCTCTTTAAGGAAAGGATGGTATTTAGGTATTAATGGCTTGCTCGCTAAAGAACGCGCTACCATTAATATCATCACACCCACGAAGAAAGATAAAATACCAAAATCTAACCAACCTAATGAAACGTGCTCTTTCATTAAAGAACCCATTACCATTTGATAAAAATCAATCCAGTGTCCAAATAAAATAAGTACCGCCATGAAGGCTACTAAAGTAAAATTACGTTTAGCAGAACGCTTCATTAATATAATTAATGGGCAAAGGAAATTGATAAATAAGTTTAAGAAGAAAATAGGTTTGTAAGCTCCTTGCACACGGTGCTTGAAGTAAACGGTTTCTTCAGGAATATTTGCATACCAAATAAGCATGTATTGAGAGAACCATAAATAAGTCCAGAATATAGAGAAGGCAAACATGAATTTACCTACGTCATGTAAATGCTCGCTATTCGATAATTCCATATAGCCTTTGTTTTTCATGTACACTAACCATAAAGCGATTAAGGCCATACCTGCTACAAATGAACTTGCAAAAGTATACCAGCTATACATAGTAGAATACCAATGAGCGTCAAGGCTCATTAACCATAACCAAGGCACCGTAGAAGCTACTGTTAAACCAAACCACACTAAGAAAAATCCAGAGCGGGTCATGCTTCTAATATTAAATTTATGCGCTGTTTCGCGATCCATTGGAGCGATATCTGCTTCTAAACTAATTTGACGCATTCTATATCCGAAATAACTCCATAATATAATAGTAAGTGAAGTCCAAATAATAAAGAAAGTAGGATTCAAGAAACCCACTTTACCTTTTAAGATAGGATCCTTGGCCACTGCTTCCGCATCTAACCAATGATAGATATGATGATTGTGACTTAATATAACATAGAATAATACTAATAATGTGATACCACCAAAAATGGGTACTAAGGTTGAAATAGCTTCTGCAATTCTTCTAAAAGATTGCATCCAAGCAGCTTGTGCCATGGTGCTAAAACATATAAAGAACATTGCAGCATTGGTTACTAAAGTCCAAAAAATAGTATTGTACATTAAGGTTCCCCAAAAATGTACTTGCTCATGTTCGTCCGAACTAAATCCTTTGGTAAACATACCGTATAATAAAGCAGCGGCGCCTATGCCTATTAATGCATAAGACCATGTTTTAAGTTTACCAGGAATTTCGAATTGCTCTTTAATAGATGCCATCTTACTTCTTTTGTTTATTCTTAATATATTTTATAATCATCCAGCGTTGACGCTTGCTTAATTGAGACGCATATGAACCCATCAAGTTTTTTCCGTAAGCAACAGAATAAAACATTTGACCTGCTGGCATGTTCTCATATTTAGCATCGCCTACTAATGTAGCAGGTTTTGCAGCATAAGGACCATTACCGTCTTTATATAAAGGACCATTACCATCTAATTTAGTGCCATGACAAATTCCACAATTCACTAAATACAAACGCTCTGCTTCTGCAATATCTCTTCCCACTAAAGAATCAATGGGGTTTGGAACTAATTTAGAAGCATTGTAATTCGTTGTATCGCCTGGCTTATCTATTGCATAAGGGAAAGGCATTTCCTTGCCACGCGCAATGGTACCAGCCACTGGCCTTGCATCAAAATGAATGCCTTGGTCTTTTAAGTAAGTCAAATCGGTGTAAGATTCGATAGCACGGCTATAGGCCATATCTGGCATATAGACAGTACCAGGTGTGCGCTTCACTTCTTCACAGCTTACCAATGTAATCGCTGCGATAGCAATAGTTAAAAGCAGATTCTTATTAATGTTATTTTTATTCATCGTTCTGGTTAGATTATACTTGATCTAATTATTTCGTTCTCTAATTATTTATAGTACTTAAAGGGCTACTTGTTTATTGTTATATAAATCATCGTTCTTATCATAAGTACCAAACCACCACTCTTCTTCTGCTACTTGTACATCCGTTTCAATAGCGCCATTGGTTTTTAAGAAGGCTAGTAAATCATCTGTATTGGTTTTATCAGTACACTCAATAACCATTACAAATAAATCGTCGGTAGCACGCTTATGAAAATGATGTTTTTTAACACCAGGTGCTAATTGACATAACCAGCAAAAAGTCATCACCATACCCACTGCTGCAAACAAAACGGTTAACTCAAATATAAT
>CALDSE010000009.1 GCA_937911175.1 uncultured Sediminibacterium sp. | reverse complement strand
GCACTGTCTTGTGCACGGTATAATAAATATACTTTACCGTCTTTTACAAGTGCTGTAGGATTTAATACATTTTTTGCTTCCCATTGTACGGTATCATTTTGCAAAGGGCAGAAAAAACGACTGCTGGTGTCTGGCACTAAAATGGGATTGACTATATCTACCTTATGAAAACTAGGGGCCCAGTCGCTTATATTATTATTTTCATTTGTACTACTTGTACAAGCAGCTAATAAAATTAAAAATAATAATAAAGTATTTAGTAAAGTATTAGGTTTCATACTTGCTAATTAGTCTATTACTCTTTTATGCTTCGATGATACATAAGTATATACTGCAGGTATCACAAACAAGGTAAGCACTAATGAAAATAGCAAGCCTCCCACCACCACAGTTCCTAAGGGTTTACGACTAGTGGCTGCTGCACCTAGGCTAATAGCAATTGGTAATGCGCCCAATGCTGTGGCTAAGCTAGTCATTAAGATAGGTCTGAACCTCTGCGCGGCTGCTTCTAATACTGCATCACGAATGGCTAAACCTTTTTCTCTTTTCTTATTCGCAAATTCTACAATTAAAATACCGTTCTTGGTGACTAAACCAATTAGCATGATAATGCCAATTTCAGAAAATATATTTAAGGTTTGTCCAAATAACCACAAGCATATTAAAGCACCTGCAATGGCTAAAGGAACCGTAATCATAATTATAAATGGATCTTTGAAACTTTCAAACTGAGCGGCCAATACTAAATAAATTAAAATCAAGGCTAAAAATAATGCATAAGAAATATTAGAAGAACTTTCTTGAAAATCTCTTGAAGGGCCGCTTAAAGAAGTTTGAAAAGACTCGTCTAGTACTTCTTTAGAAATTCTATTCATAGTGTTTACTCCATCACCAATGGTTTTACCTTCTGCTAAGGATGCTGAAATAGTAGCTGCGTTAAATCGGTTATAATGATATAAAGTAGGAGGATTACTATTCTCCTCTAATTTAAGCACGGTTGAAATAGGAATACTTTCTCCTCTACTATTTCTTATGTATAATTTATTAATATCGGTAGGCTTCGACCTGTCTGATCTTTTGACTTGTGTAATAACTTCGTATTGACGATCGTTCATGACAAAATAGGCAGAACGAGCACCACTAAAAGCAGATTGTAAAGCTTGAGAGATATCGGCAGTGTTTAACCCTAAATCACGGGCGCGCATTCTATCAATAGTTAAATCAAATTCTGGTTTAGTAAATTTCAAGTTCACATCTACGTTTTGAAAAGTTTTATCTTTTCTTGCAGCTTCTAAAAATTTAGGAATGGCTGCATGCAGTTTATCAAAGTCTAAATTTTGAATAATAAATTGAACAGGCAAGGAACCTCTAGACATCAAACCCACAGAAATAGTTTGCTCTTCAATAGAGAATACCCTTACATCTTTGAATTTTTTAAACTTCTTATTTAAATCAATCACTATCTCAGACTGTGTTCTATTTCTATTAGCAATAGGCACAAAACCTACTCTACTACTTACTGAACTTCCCCCTCCGCCCCATCCAGGAACACTACCAAAGGTGAAAGCATGTTCAGGAACAGAGTCTTGAATAAGACTAACCACTTTAAAGAAATTACCTTTTGTTTCTTCATAACTAATTCCTTCTTGTCCTGATAAGTTTACCCTTATGGCCCCTTTATCTTCAATGGGGGCAAGTTCACTTTGAATATTACTACCAATAGCAACAATAATAACTACGCAGGCTAGAACAATCACCCAAGCCATCCAACGTATTTTCAAAAATTTTACTAATAAATTCTTATACCCTAGCTCCATGCCTTTAAAGAAGGGTTCTGTTTTTTCATAAAAACTTCCTTGCCTGCCATCTTTTCTACTTAAGTATACGTTTAATACGGGTGTAATAGTTAAAGAAACAAATGCCGATACCAATACTGCACCTGCAATGACCACTCCAAATTCTTTAAACAAAGAGCCAATAAAACCTTGCAAGAAAATAACAGGCATAAATACCACGGCTAGTGTAATAGAGGTGGATACAACTGCAAAGAAAATTTCTCTACTTCCTTCTCTCGCGGCTTGTTTAAGTGGAAGCCCCTCTTCTAATTTTCTAAAAATATTTTCCGTGACCACAATTCCATCATCCACCACTAAACCCGTGGCCAGTACAATCGCTAATAAGGTTAATACATTGATAGAAAACCCAGCCATATACATAATAAAGAAAGTAGCAATCAAAGAAATAGGAATGTCAATTAAAGGCCTTATAGCAATTAACCAGTTTCTAAAAAAGAAGAAAATAACTAGTACAACTAATGCGAATGAAATAAAAATAGTCTCTCTTACTTCTAGCAAGGCGCGACGAATGGTTTTGGTATTGTCAATAGGAACAGCAAATTCAATATCCGATTTATTTGATTTTTTTACTTCCTCTAATCTTTTGTAAAATTCATCTGCAATTTTTATATAATTCGCACCAGGTTGTGGTGACAAAGTAATATTCACTGTTTGTAAGCCATTAAAAAAGGCACCTTGATCTTCCTGATCTGGACCTAATTCAACCTTAGCAACATCTCCTAATTTAACAATACCTGTTGCATCTTGTTTTAAAATAATATTTCTAAAATCTAATTCGGTGGTGAGTCTTCCTAAAGTTCTAATAATAAACTCGGTCTTTTTACCATAAATTTTGCCAGAAGGTAATTCTACATTCTCTTTGTTCAATGAAGTTTGAATATCATTAAATGCAATGCCATAAGCATTTAATAAGTCGGGATCAGGGAAAATACGCATGGAGAATCTTTTTCCTCTCACATTTACACTACTTACTTCATCGATGGTTTGAAAACGTTGTTGTAATACGTTTTCAGCATATTCAGTTAATTCAAAAGCGCTCTTTGTTTTACTTCTTAAGGTCAATAATAAAATGAAGTCTGTATTGGCATCGGCTTTTGAAACGATGGGAGGGTTATTGATATCCTCTGGTAAACTTCTAGCCGCTTGACTTACTTTATCACGCACATCATTCGCCGCTGTTTCTAAATTGACGCCTAAATTAAATTCAACAGTAATATTGGAAGAACCTACAGAACTAGAAGAGTTAATAGTTCTAATGCCGGGAATTCCATTGATTGACTTTTCTAAAGGTTCTGTAATTTGATTTTGGATGACTTGAGAATTCGCTCCAGAATAAGAAGTTTGCACATTGATAATGGGAGGATCAATGGCAGGATACTCACGCAAAGCCAAAAATGAAAAGCCTACTAAGCCAAAAATAATAATGGCTAAGTTCATGACAACTGCAAGTACCGGACGTTTTAACGAAAGTTCAGATATATTCATCTAATAAGATTATTTTATTTAAGGGGGCTTTAAGAGGACTATTTAGTAATATCTATGATAGGCAATGTTTTGCCCACTTTTATTTTACTACCCTGTCTAACAAAAAGCATTCCTGCAACAATAACGCTATCTCCAACATTGAGCCCTTTTGTAATTTCAACGGCACCCACAGTTCTATACCCAGTTTCTACATCTACAAATTGGGCCATACCATTTTTTACGATAGCAATTTGTTTGCTCTTTGATTCAGGAATAATAACATTGGTAGGCACCATGATAGTGGGCTTTTTATTCGATTCACTTAAATACACTTTTACATAAGCTCCAGGTAACATTTTGCCTTGCAATTGTGCACGGACTTTAATATTTCTAGTAGTGGCGATAATTTGAGGCTCGATGGCAAAAATACTTGCATTCATTTTTTTTGCTGACTCATCAATTCCTTCCACCTGAATTGACTTTCCTATTTTAAGATAGGACTCATACATTTCTGGAACGGTAAAATCAATGTTAAGTTTATCTGTTTTTTGTAAACTGGCAATGGTAGTCGTGCTACTGATAAAAGCACCCAAACTCACTTGTCTTAAACCAATTTGTCCTGTAAAAGGAGCCTTCACAATTGTTTTGTCAATTAAAGATTGAGTATAGGCTAAATCGGCTTTTGAACTTTTTACTTGTTGTAAAGAAATATCATAATCACTTTGGTTAATTCCTTTCGCCTTTAAGAGTTGTAAATTTCTTTGCTCATTAATGGTGGCTAATTCTAATTGTACTTTAATTTTTTCCAACTGCGCTTGCAAGTCGGCATCATTTAATTTAGCCAAGACCGTTCCCGCTTGAACCAATCTGCCCTCTGGAATTTGCAAATAGGTAATTCTGCCATTGGTTTCAGGACGCAGTTCAATTGACTCGGATGCGAGTACAGAGCCAGTTACTTCTACCGACTTATCTACGATTTGAGTAGCCGCTAAGGCTACGTCAACAAAAACGGGTGCATTCGCGTTGAATTTGTCAAAAGATTTTGACTTTTCTTTACAGCCAACAGCTGCCATCAGGCAGACAAAAGAAAGAATAAATAATTTTCTCAAAGTGGTCAATTTTAGCTACTCAAGATAGCCAAAAATTACATTTTTTAAAAACAAAATAGATGAGTGGCGGTCTATCCCAAAGGCTTTAATACTGGGGCTCAAGGGGTATTTTTAAATTCTTCGAATTTCTTTTGAATATAATAGCCCAATTCTAGGTCATTTAATAAGCCAAGGACCTCATAGGAAGGCTTGCAAAAATCCATAAAACGGTCCAACTCCTCACCCTCTAAACGGGTCAATTTTATCACAAACCTTTTGGTAAAACGGTACTGCACATATTTCTCTTGTTCTTGAGAGATCAATCTCCTTTGTAAAAAAAGCAAGTTTCGATTTCTTTTTACGCGAAACATATTAATTATTTCATCCAAATCAAATCCCATTGTCATACCATTGGAACCAAATAATTGCTGCCCCCCACTTAATCTAATACCTGGCGCTTGATAGTTAAAATATTTAGCATAATCGATTCTGTTTTGAATAGAGTCCAATTTATAATAACTATTTCTAACGCGCACTTCTGGTAAATCGAATCCTGTGACATGAATCATGACATTGAAATTGCGTAAGTCTTCAATGGTGTCAATTGGATATTTATGTGTTGCTTTTCCAAATAAGGAAAACCAAAGAGAATCTTTCGCTTTTACATTTATTAAATAGCGTCCTAAAGAATCGGTGAATGCATAATTAGAATTACTATAGACCATGACGGCTTCAATGGGCCTTCTTCCTGAAATATCATAGACCACGCCGCTGACCGGTATAGTTTGTGCATTCATTTTGAAAGACAAAAAAAGCAAGAAAAAAATAATATAACTAATTCGGTAAATCATTCAGTCTGCAATATTACTAAAGCCATCTTTAATTAACTGCGTTTTGCAATATAATTAACAGGCTTTTACCTTTTATTTAGAAAAGCCAATATGTATTTATAAAAGTAAGTAAAAAGCCAAGGGCTATGGTAGATAAAACAACCCATTGTGCTGCAATTTTTTGTTTATAAATTAAATAAGTACTGGCCACAAATACAAAAATATAAGCAAACAAAGTAAGGGAGGAATTGTACTCCATTTTAATGGAAATGCCGCCTATTAAATGAAGCGTAGCCCCTAGCATAACGCCCACTACTGCTGCATATATACCCTCTAAGGACCTATAAAAAATAGCATACTTTTTTAAATTTTGCCAGATAGGAAAAAAGAATAAAACAATGAAAAAACTTGGTAAAAAAATGGCGAAGCTTCCCATCACCGCTCCCATTATTTGTATGGGCAGTGTTTTTTCTTTTAAGGCCATCACACTGGTATAACTGGCTACCGAAAACACAGGACCAGGCATGGCTCTTACCATTCCAGCACCCATTAAAAATGCGTCTTTGGAAATTTTTAATACATCTCTTTTATTTTTCTTCACCCGATCCGAATTGGGCCTTGCCACATATTGTTCATACATCATAGGAATGAGTACATCCCCTCCTCCAAAAACAAAGCTTCCAAAACGATAATTATTTTCAAATAAATTAATGATTTTGCGTTGCTCCCAATTTTTTCTAGTGGCTTCTTCAGATACAATACCTGCTGCTAAAAATAAAAATATAAAAATAAACAAGGCCCCCCATTTCACGGTTTTTGGCGCAGCGCCATCATTGGGAATTCTTTTTTGACTAAAATTAGTTACAATGCCTGCCACAATAATAACAACGGGAATAGCCCAAGGTGACTTGAATGCTAGAAAAACAAAAACCGCAGTGAGTATAAAAATAATTTTAGTGATAAGACTATTAATTGCTTTTTGATATAATACAATAGTGGCACTCACAATAAATCCAATGGCCATAGGTTGTATTAATATAAAACTTTGAAGCCCAGATCTTAAATCAAAATAGTTATAAGTAATGGCTACTAGGGTCATTAAAAAAGTAGCAGGTAAAATCCAAACTAGTAAGGTTAAAAAGGCAAGTGCCATGCCCCCTCTTTTAAAAGCCACTAAAATAATAGTTTGTGTAGAAGAAGCCCCGGGCAAGAGCTGGCAAAAAGCATTGTATTCCATTAGCTCCTCGCTGGTGATATCCTTGCGCTTTTCTACAAAACGGTGCTGCATTAGACCTAAATGTACTTGCGGGCCACCAAAAGCGGTAATACTGTGCTTTAAAACAGCTATCAGAAAGGGGATATGGCGTAATAATTTCAAATAAGTGATTTCAAATATTGAGTGCTATGCCCTAAAAATAATTCAATTTTAGGGCATTTAACCCAATTATCCTTAAACAAAATGCTAAAACGATTGTCTTAGAATAGAGTTGATGATTATCATATAGTGAAGTCAAGTTTACTTGATTCAAGTTAATGACATTTTTATACCTTTGCGTCTACTATTGAAAAAGTAGAGAAATACATTTACCATGAAAGCCTTTTTACCCCTTATCGCCTTATTTATATTGAGTAGTTGTTCGAATAGCAATTATACAAAATTGGAACTTGTTTACGCGCAAGAAAAATACCAAGAGGTACCCGATTACAGCAATTTACAATACTGGGCTGCCCATCCTGAAAAAAATGATCCCTCCGATAGTGTACCTGCTCCACTGAAAGCTAGTTATACGCCTAGTGCTAATGCAGATGTATTTTTTGTGCACCCTACTACTTATTTAGATAGCACTAAACCTTTTGGATGGTCTGCTTCTTTCAATGATTATAAAACCAATCTGAAAACAGATTACCCAACCCTACTTAACCAAGCTTCAGTATTCAATGAGGCAGGTAGAATTTTTGCACCAAGGTATCGTCAAGCACATATTAAATCCTATACACCGAATAATAAAGTAGATACAGGTTATGCAATGGCTGCTTTTGAATTAGCTTATCAGGATGTAAAAAAATCTTTTGAATATTATATGGAGCATTATAATAATGGTAAACCCATTATTATTGCATCTCATAGTCAAGGCTCTACTCATACCATTAGATTACTAAAAGAATTTTTTGACGGCAAACCATTAAGTAAAAAATTAGTAGTAGCCTATGTAGTAGGTATTCCAGTGAACCCTGCAATTTATACATCACTGAAAGCCTGCGAGACACCCAATGCAACAGGTTGCATTTGTTCATGGAGAACTTTTCACGAAGGTTATGAAACTCAATTCGTGAAAAAAGAAAAATTTACGGCCATTGTAACCAACCCTCTTTCTTGGTCTGCTGCTATTACGAATGTAGACAGGTTTGAAAACAAAGGGGCTGTACTTTATGACTTTAATAAAATAACGCCTTATGTAGCAGGCGCCATAAACCATAAAGGTGTTTTATGGACAGCAAAGCCTCATTTCTTTGGTAGCTTTTTGTACAAAACTGAGGATTATCATATTGCCGATTACAATTTTTATTACTTGAGTGTAAGAAAAAATGTAGCAGAGAGAGTAAATAGTTATTTAACTGCAGGCAACGAGTTCACGCATTAATTACCTACGACACTTAAAAACTTAATGCGCATTATTTTTAATTGCTCCCAAGAATAATTGTTTTCACTTAGCTCTTCTTGTGCAATTTGAAGTGAAGAGGTTTCACAATTTTTGAAATATTCTAAAATTTCTTCTTGATCGTATTCGTCTAGCCATTCATCAATGGCATAATCTAAATTTAATTTAGTACCACTAGCCGCAATGGTTTCCATTTCTTCTAATAAAGCTTCTAGTTTAAGGTCTTTATTTTTAGCAATGGTTTCTAAAGGAATTTTTTTATCTACATTTTGTATAATGTAAATTTTATGATTGAATTTATTGGCCACCGATTTCATTACAAAATCATCGGGCTTTTCAATATTATTTTCAGTCACATATTTTTCAATCATTGTCACAAAAGGCTTGCCATATTTAATGGCCTTGCCCTTGCTTACGCCCTGGCATCTGTCTAGCTCTTCAACACTTGTAGGATATAGCGTAGCCATGTCTTGCAAAGAAGTCTCTAAGAAAATAACAAAGGGTGGAAGGCTAATTTTTTTTGCTTCTTTTTGACGCAAGTCTTTTAACATTTCAAATAAGACTTCATCGGTAGCACCAGCCGTTTGCGGACCTTCTGCGTCATCGTCTTCGGCGTTTTCATCTGCAAATACATTGTTTAAAACAAATTTGAAGCTAGTAGGTTTTTTTAAAAACTTTTTACCCTTCTGCGTTATTTTAAGTAGGCCATATTCCTCTATATCTTTTTCAATAATGGTTTCAAGCATGGCCTGTCTTACTAAGCTATTCCAAAACAAAGGTTCATGGTCTTTGCCTATTCCAAATTCGGGTAATTTTTCATGTCTGTATAAACCTAATTGGGGCGTATAATCGCCCATAATTACTTGTATAACATAGTCTGCCACAAAACGCTCATTCAAAGCTTCAATTGTTTTTAATAATTGAACTAACTGTGTTTTTGCTTCAATTCTTTCTTTAGGTTGTAAGCAATTATCACATTTGCCACAGTTTTTATCTTCCCAGCTTTCTCCAAAATAATGCAATAAACTTCTTCTACGACAAGCACCACTTTCTGCGAAGGCCACTGTTTCATCTATTAATTGTGCACCCACTTCTCTTTCACTCAAGGGCTTGTCTCTTAAAAAATGTTCTAGCTTAGAAACGTCTTTATGAGAATAATATAAAATACAATTTCCTTCTAAGCCATCTCTGCCTGCACGGCCCGTTTCTTGATAATAATTTTCAATGGACTTAGGAATATTATAATGAATGACAAATCGAATATCTGGCTTGTCAATACCCATTCCAAAAGCAATGGTGGCAACAATAACTTGCACATCTTCATTTAAAAATTGATCCTGTCTATTGGCTCTTAATTTTTGATCCAAGCCTGCATGATAAGCGACAGCTTTGATTTTATTCGCAATTAATAAATCGGCCAATTCTTCTGTGGTTTTTCTGTTAAGGGTGTAGATAATGCCACTCTTTCCTTTATGCCCAGAAATATATCTTACAATACTTTTTACAGTTACTTCTTTTTTTACCTTGGGCTGCACTTCATAATACAGGTTAGCTCTATTAAAAGAAGAAATTAAAACCTCGGGATCTCGGAGCGATAAATTTTTAACAATATCACTTTGTACTTTAGGTGTAGCGGTTGCAGTTAAAGCAATGATGGGTACATTTGCATTAATCTCTTCCATCATTTCTTTGAGTCTTCTATACTCTGGTCTAAAATCATGGCCCCACTCTGAAATACAGTGGGCTTCATCTACTGCAAAAAAGGAAACATTTAAGTCGCTAAAAAAATCTAAATTTTCTTGCTTTGTTAAAGTTTCAGGTGCTACATATAATAATTTGGTTTTGCCACTTAGCAAGTCCTCTTTTACCAATTTAATTTGTCCTTTATTTAAAGATGAATTTAAGAAATGGGCCACTTCGTCTTTTTCACTATAGCCACGCACAAGGTCTACTTGGTTTTTCATCAGGGCAATCAAAGGCGATACCACAATGGCACAACCAGGTAGCATTAAAGCAGGTAATTGATAGCATAAACTTTTACCACCACCAGTGGGCATGATCACAAAAGTATCTCGACCACTCAATAAAGAGACAATGGCCTTTTCTTGGGTACCCTTAAACTGCTTGAATCCAAACTGCTCTTCTAATGCCTTTAATAATACGGCAGGGCTAACTGAGTTATTATTAGCCTTAGTAGCGGGGGCCTTTTTTATTGGTTTTTTGGTGGTCGCCATCTGTAATTATCTTAAAATCAACTATTTCGGTTTAAAATAGCTATATAAGTTAGCGAATTTAATTCACTATTACTCAAGTCCTCTAATATTTTACTGAAAATCTTTTTTTTAAGGATTTTTTAAAAATAGGGATGAATATGCTTGAAACGTTAACTTTGCTGATTCTTAAACCGCATATGGATAAACAAATAACCGCTATTGCCCAAAGAACGCTAGAAATTGAAGCGGCAGCCATTACTGGCTTACAAAAATTTATAGATACCCCTTTTATAGAAGCGGTGAAAGCTATTTATACTTCGGAAGGAAGATTAGTAGTAAGTGGTATTGGTAAAAGCGCCATCATTGCTCAAAAAATGGTAGCTACTTGTAACTCCACTGGAACCCCTGCCTTATTTCTACATGCTGCTGATGCCATCCATGGCGATTCAGGTATGATCAATCAAAAAGACCTTGTTTTAATTATTAGCAAAAGTGGCGAAAGTCCTGAAATAAAAAATTTAGTACAACTTGTAAATAGCTTTGGCAATTCCATTATTGCCATGGTGGGTAATACCGAAAGTTATTTAGCGAGTCATGCAAAATGGGTCATTAATACTACGGTAGATAAAGAAGCTTGCGCACATAATTTAGCACCTACTTCTTCTACGACTGCACAAATGGCTATGGGAGATGCGATGGCTATCTGTTTAATGGAATTGAAAAAAGTTAAGGCAAGTGATTTTGCAAAATTTCACCCTGGAGGTAATTTGGGAAAAAGATTAACATTGACTACAGGTCAAATGGCGCAAGTAAATCCAAAACCATCTGTTCATACTAGTACACCTTTAAAGGAAGTGATACTTGTAATTTCTAAAAACAGATTAGGCGCCGCAGTAGTGATAGATGAAAACGAAAAAGTATTAGGTATTATTACAGATGGAGATATTCGTAGAATGTTAGAAAATCATTCAAGTATTCAAGACTTAACAGCAGCTACTATATTTCACGCAGGCCCTATTACCATTGCGCCTTATGCATTAGCAGTAGAAGCCTTGGCCTTGATGGAACAAAAAGATATAAGTCAATTAATAGTAGCGAAAGACAATAGTTTTGTGGGAATGATACATATACACGACTTAATGAAAGAGGGGATTTTATAAATCAAAGATAAGTATGCAAAACAAACATCATTATGTAGCCATTATGGCTGGAGGAATAGGAAGCAGATTTTGGCCAATGAGTAGAACGGCTTATCCTAAGCAATTTTTAGATGTACTTAATACGGGGAAAACTTTAATTCAGTGGACCTACGAAAGATATACGCAGTTTATACCAGCTGAGAATATTTACATTGTTACTTCAGAAGAATATGTTTCTATTGTAGAAAAACAATTACCTAATTTACCGAAAGAAAATATTTTAGCAGAGCCTAGTAAAAAAAATACAGCGCCTTGCATAGCTTATATCTCTTTTAAATTAGCCCAGAAGGATCCTCAAGCCACTTTTGTAGTAGCCCCAAGTGATCACTTAATTTTAGAGCAAGAAAATTTTCAAAAAATTGTAGAACAATCACTTGATTTTGTTTCGAATATCAAGGCCTTGGCTACCTTAGGTATTATGCCTACAAATCCCAATACTGGTTATGGTTATATTCAATATGAGGGACTAGAAGTAAGCAAGGGCGTTTATAAAGTAAAAACATTTACCGAAAAGCCCACTGTAGAAATTGCAGCGTCCTTTTTAGCCAGTGGCGATTTTTTATGGAACGCCGGTATTTTTGCATGGAAAGCAAGCACTATTATTGCTGCTTTTGAAAAGTACCAACCAGAAATGTTTGAATTATTTGATGGGGAAAAAGCAAATTTTAATACGGCATCAGAAAAACAATCTATTCAAAAAATATATCCGCAGTGTGTAAATATATCTATTGATATTGCCATTATGGAAAAAGCAGATAATGTATATGTAATACCTGCAAGCTTTGGATGGAGTGATTTAGGTACTTGGAATAGTGCTTATGAGGCCATGGAGAAAGATTATTTCGCCAACGCCGTGGCTTCTGATAATGTGATTGTAATTGACGCTACGAAATGTATGATTAATGCACCTAAGGATAAATTAGTGGTGGTGCAGGGCTTAGATGATTTTATTGTAGTAGACACCAAGGATGTACTTCTTATTTGCAGTAAAGAAAAAGAGCAATCCATTAAAGAATATGTTGCTGAAGTAAAAAGACATAAGGGCGATAAATACATCTAAATTCGGCAGAAATTCTTATCTTAGTTTAGAACGCATTAGCTTCATAAACCTAAATTTCCCAAATGGCAACCATTATCACTGGAACAGGCAGCTATATACCTGGTCTTGTAATACCCAATGATTCCTTTAGCGACCATAGCTTTTATGGAGAAGATGGGGTATTAATTAATACACCCAATGCCGAAATTTTTGAGAAATTTAAAGATATCACAGGTATTTATGAAAGAAGGTATGCTGAAGAAAATGTAAATACCTCTGACCTAGCATTCAAGGCAGCTGCCTTAGCCATTGAAGATGCAGGCATTGACCCTGAAACCATTGACCAAATTATTGTAGCCCATAATTTCGGTAATGTTATTGCAGGTACGATTCAATCCGATGCCGTCCCTTCCATTGCCTCAAGGGTAAAAAATTTATTAGGTATTCGTAATCCTAGTTGCGTAGCCTATGATTTATTATTTGGTTGCCCGGGTTGGATACAAGGCGTTATACATGCCGATTCTTTTATAAAATCGGGCTTAGCTAAAAGATGTTTGGTCATAGGGGCTGAAACTTTAAGCAGAGTCATAGACCCACACGATAGAGACAGCATGATTTTTAGTGATGGTGCCGGCGCCTGCATTGTTGAAAATTCAACAGATAACACCAGTGGTATACTCGCTAGCAGTGTGCAAAGCCACTGCATGGATGAAGCTTACTACTTATACTTAGGCAAGTCATATCATCCAGAAGGAGATGAGGCTACAAGATATATTAAGATGAAAGGTCGTAAGGTATATGAGTATGCTATTAAGAACGTGCCTATTGCGATGAAAGAATGTATTGAAAAAGCAGGGGTTGATATTCATGAGGTGAAAAAATTCTTTTTACACCAGGCCAATGAAAAAATGGATGAAGGTTTTATTAAGGCCTTGTTTAAATTATACGGCATTAAAGATATTCCTGAAAATGTAATGCCTATGAGCATTCACGAATTAGGTAATAGCTCGGTTGCTACTATTCCTACTTTATACGATATGGTAAAGCGTGGCAAGTACAAGGAACACCAATTAGATAAAGGAGACGTTGTTATATTCGCATCCGTTGGTGCAGGTATGAATATTAATGCTATTTGTTATAGAGTTTAAGTATTATAATAGTTCACTTATAAAAAAGGATCCTAATAAGTTAGGATCCTTTTTTGTGAATACGTTTATTTCTAATTAATACCCTCTGACATTTTTCCCTTCTACATAATTTTTAAAGGCTTTATTACAAACCTTATTACCCCCAGGTGTGGGATAGTTGCCCGTGAAATACCAGTCGCCGGTATTGGTAGGACAACAATCATGTAAAGCTTCAATTGTTTGATAAATAACTTCAACAGGTATTTTAATATCTTCAGGGGTAATTAACTGCGCAATTTTATCTGAAATTTCTTCAGGCGTAAATGGTTTGTATAATTGACGTACCACATTTTCAGTATGTAATTCATTAGAAGCTTCTAAAGCAATTATTTTTTGATAGGTCTCGTCAATAACATTCGTCATACCCTTCTCATTCAATAAGGCAATCACTGCTCTAAAGGCAATGAAATCATTCATCTTGCTCATATCTATTCCATAACAGTCGGGGTATCTAATTTGAGGGGCAGAAGAAACCACTATTATTTTTTTAGGACCTAAGCGAGACAACATTCTTATAATGCTTTCTTTTAAAGTGGTGCCTCTTACAATACTATCATCAATAATCACTAAGGTATCTTCATCCTTGCGCACTGTACCATAGGTAATATCGTATACGTGTTGTACCATCTCATTTCTATTGGTATCTTCTGTAATGAAAGTGCGTAGTTTCACATCTTTAATGGCAATTTTTTCTTGTCTAATCTTACGATTAATCATGGCCTCTAACTTCTCCTCAGTCACATCAGTACCCCAACTTAAAATTCTTTCAACTTTAATTTTATTAAGGTATGTTTCCATTCCTTTTACCAAGCCATAAAAAGCTACTTCAGCTGTATTGGGTATATAAGAGAAAATAGTATTTTTTAAATCCTTTTCAATACGCTCTAAAACTATTTTACTTAAATGATTGCCCAATGCAATTCTTTCTCTGTAAATTTTTTCATCGCTACCTCTTGAAAAATAAATTCTTTCAAATGAGCAAGCGCGTCTTTCTTTAGGTTCAATAATTTGTTCAATCTTGTAATTTCCTTCATCGTCTACTAGTAATGCTTGTCCAGGCATGAGTTCTAAGACTTCGTTTTCACCCACATTAAATGTAGTTCTAATAGCAGCTCTCTCGCTGGCTGCTACAATTACTTCATCATCGATATAATAATAAGCAGGTCTGATACCATGGGCATCTCTTAAAATAAAGCTATGACCATTACCTACCAAACCACCCACTGTAAAGCCTCCGTCAAATAAAGGCAGCGCCTTTTTTAATGCATTAGTAATATTGGGATTATTAGGATTAATTGATTCTTCGTTGCTTAGGAAATGATGAATCACTTCCATCATGGCTGCTAAATCACTTTGTTTTTCAAAAGGAGCTGGGTCTAAATTAATTTTTTCAAATAATTCGTCGGTATTGACTAAATTAAAATTACCTGCTAAGGCTAAATTTTTACCTGGTATTAAATTGCGCTTGATAAAAGGATGACAAAAATCAAGATTGTTTTTTCCTTGGGTGCCGTAACGCAAATGACCCAATAAAATTTCACCCATAAAAGGAAGATGTCCTTTCATTAAACCTGGATGTTTGGCAATATCTGGTTGAAACTTTTCAAGCTCTTGTATTTCTAAACCTATTTTATAAAATAAATCGGCAATAGGTTGTTGTGCATTACTGCGTAATCGATATAAGAAAGGATTGCCTGGTTCAATATTTAATTTAAGTGTAGCTAAACCCGCACCATCTTGACCACGATTGTGCTGTTTTTCCATCAACAAGTATAATTTGTTTAATCCGTAGGTAACCGACCCTCTTTTTTGAAGATAATAAGAAAGAGGCTTTCTAAGTCGAATATAGGCTAGGCCACATTCGTGTTTGATTTCGTCGCTCATGATGGAGTTTAAGGAGCCCCAAATTTACAATAGTTAGCTATTGGATACTAGTAAAGAAGTAAAAAAATTTCTAAGCCCCCGTCGTAAAATGAGGAATCTCAATAAGTAGCAGGTCGGAGCCTGCAGTCGCTTCAATTTGGACCGCTTCTACCCCCGAAATGCCCACTGCATCTCTACGACCTAAGACTTGACCTCCCACGGTGCAAGTCCCTTCAATACAGATGGCAAAAAGGCCTTGGCCTGCCTGGTGCATAGGGTATTTAGTAGTAAATGGCTTTTTAAAATGACCCAAGGACAACCAAGCATCTTGGTTGATGAATAAGGTATTAGGCTCATTGGGAGAAACTACCGTGAGCAGTTGATCCACCCTGTCTTCTGGAAGAAATGATTTTTGATCATACCTAGGGGTAATATTTCTTTCTTTCGGGAAGATCCAAATTTGGAATAATTCTACCCTTTTATCTTTATTGGGATTGACCTCGCTATGTTTGATGCCTGAACCTGCACTCATTATTTGAACATCGTGCTCTTTAATGATACAATCTCTTCCTGTGCTATCTCTATGGTGTAAGTCTCCGAATAAAGGAATGGTAATAATTTCCATGTTATCATGGGGATGGGTGCCAAAACCCATACCTGCGTCAATTTTATCATCATTTAAAACACGCAGCGCTCCAAAATGAATTTTAGTAGGATCATGGTATTGTCCAAAACTAAAACTATGATAAGTATCTAGCCAATCAAATTGAACATGGCCTCTTTCATGCGCTGGATAAAAAATAGATGACATAGGAGTAAGTAAAATTAAAACGTTTTTTCTTTCACAATCTGATTGGCCACCTTAGTCCAATCCGTTAATTCAACGCAGCCTTGAAAAGAATCATCAACAAAAACATAATAACTAGGAACATGCTCTTTAAACCAAGTCTCCATTGACTTTGCCTTTTTTTCTTCTAGTGCACGTTGTGCAACTTTATTATAATCTTCTTTTAAATTTTCTCTATGCGGTATAGTACGCTCTTTAAAATAAATAAGTCTTACTGTTTTTCTACCACGATCGTCTAAGTATACCTGTGGTGTAGAGATATCACCTGGCTTCATATTCTTCATTAAGACCACCATTTCTTTGTCTAATTGGTCAATATTTACATAAGTAGATCCATCACGACCAGTGATAGCACCACCACTAAACTTACTGCCTTCATCATCACTAAACTTATTAACGGCTTCGCCAAAACTTAATCTATTAGCGGTCATCTCTTTTCTAATACTATCTAAAAACAATTTTGTTTCATTGATTTCGTCGTTGGTAATTGGAGGAATACGTAAAATATGTTTTACCACCGCTTCATCACCTGATCTTGAAACAAGCTGAATAATATGGTAGCCGAATTTAGATTTAATAGGGGCAGAAATTTGACCTTCTTTTAAACGGAAAGAACCCGACATAAATGCAGGATCAAAATTTTTCTCGTTACGGTTTAAATTAAACATGCCTAGGTTTTCCTTGGCACTAGGGTCTTCGGAATATAATTTAACTAATTGATCAAATTTATTAGCACCTGACTCAATTTGTTTTCTATACTCTAACATTTGTTGGATCACATATTCTTCCACATCTCTATTGGCTTTAGGATGCATCACTAATTCTGTTACTTGCACTTCGCTTTCATATAGAGGCAGGCTATCTAAAGGTATTTTTTCATAGTAATTTTTAACTTCAGTAGGGGTGATCTTAACTTTTTCTACAATTTTAGCCTGCATTTCGTCAGCTAATTTTTGCTCTTTAATTAAAATGCGAAAATCTTCTTTTAGTTGGAAGACAGTACGGCCTGCTACTTCTTCTAATACTTCTTTAGAGCCAAATTGTTGAATGAAACTACGAACACGACTTTCCATCGCTACTTCTACGTCTTCTTCTGTAACTATGATAGAATCGATGAGTGCTTGTAATACTAAGGCCTTGCGAATTAATTGACCTTCCACGATTTGACACTCAGAAGGTATACCTATATTTTCTTGACCTTGCGCTTGACGCTTATAATCGCCAATGGCATTTTCAACATCTGATTTTAAAATAAATTTATCACCCACAGTGGCAATAATTTTATCTGCTAATACTTTTTTTACTTGCGCTTTCACTGAAAAAGAAATGGTCAAGCAAAATAAAGAAAATGCAATACTAATTAATTTCATCGATTTTTTATTATTTGGTAAAGTTCTGCCACTTGGGTCATTTACCCAAATAGCAAATCTTAATTTTTTTATAAAGTACGTTTTACTTCCTCTTCTTCAAAGGCTTCCACAATATCCCCTACTTTAAGGTCGATAAAGTTTTTAATTGTTAAACCACATTCCATATTCGATACGACATCTTTCACGTCGTCTTTGAAACGCTTTAAACTACCTAACTCAGCACTTTGACCTTCACCTTTAGGATATTCAACGATACCGTCACGTATAATTCTAATCTTACTATTTCTACTCAACTTGCCATCTAAAACGAAACATCCAGCAACGGTAGCCTTATCAAATTTGTACACTTCTCTTACTTCTACGTTGGCCACAATTTTTTCTTGAATTTTTGGTTCCAACATACCTTCCATCGCAGACTTGATTTCATCAATAGCGTTGTAGATAATAGAGTATAATTTAATCTCTACCCCTTCCGTTTCTGCTAATTTATTAGCTTGCATAGAAGGTCGAACGTTAAATCCAATGATAATGGCATCAGAAGCTGCAGAAAGTAGTACGTCCGATTCAGAAATTTGACCTACTCCTTTTAAAATAACTCTAATCGCAATTTCTTCAGTAGATAATTTTTGTAATGAATCACTTAAGGCTTCAACAGAACCATCCACGTCACCTTTAATGATAATATTTAATTCTTTAAAGTTACCTAAGGCTAAACGACGACCAATTTCATCTAGTGTAATATGTTTTCTAGTTCTTAAACCTTGCTCTCTTAATAATTGAGCACGCTTAGTCGCTAATTCTTTTGCTTCTGCCTCGTCATTATATACTTTAAATTTCTCACCCGCTTGTGGTGCACCATTTAAACCTAAGATAACCACTGGTGTTGAAGGCGGCGCTACTTCGATACGCTGATTACGCTCGTTAAACATGGCCTTCACTCTACCATAGAACTGACCAGATAAAATTAAATCACCTTGTCTTAAAGTTCCATTCTGAACTAAAATAGTAGCAACATATCCACGTCCTTTATCTAAAGAGGCTTCAATAATACTTCCAGAACCTTCTCTATTCGGGTTGGCTTTTAAATCTAATAAATCAGATTCTAAAATAACCTTCTCTAATAAAGTATCTACATTTAAACCTTGCTTAGCAGATAATTCTTGGTTTTGGAATTTACCACCCCAAGCTTCTACTAAAATATTCATTTGAGAAAGTTGCTCATATATTTTCTGTGGCTGTGCACCATCTTTATCAATTTTATTCACCGCAAAAATCATAGGCACATTCGCTGCTTGCGCGTGACTAATGGCTTCCTTGGTTTGTGGCATCACCGCATCATCGGCAGCTACCACAATAATAGCGATATCAGTTACTTTCGCACCACGCGCACGCATGGCTGTAAAGGCTTCGTGACCCGGCGTATCTAAGAAAGTAATGGCTTTACCATTCGGCAAAGTCACTTCATAAGCACCAATATGTTGTGTAATACCTCCTGCCTCACCCGCTACTACATTGGCATTACGGATATAATCTAGTAAAGAAGTTTTACCATGGTCAACGTGACCCATAATAGTTACAATCGGCGGACGCTCTACCAAGTTGGCTAAATCGTCTGCTTCTTCTTCTTCATCCATTTCTTCTGCATCTTCTAATCCCACAAATTCTACTTCAAAACCAAATTCACTGGCTACTAGTTCAATAACCTCTGCATCTAAACGTTGGTTAATTGAAACCATGATACCCAAGTTCATACACTTGCTAATAATGTCTGCAAAACTTACATCCATCAAACTTGATAACTCACTTACCGTTACAAACTCGGTAACTTGTAATTTATTATCTGTTATTTCATTGGTTTCATTTTCTGCAGCTTCATCTCTTTTAGCACGTCTGTATTTCGATTTCAAACTTTTTCCTCTTCCACCTGCGCCTGCTAATTTTGCTTGCGTTTCTTTAATCTTATCTTGAATGGCTTTTTGACCAATTTCTTTTTGTTCTGCAGTTTGTGGTGCATTTCTATTTCCACCTGGTCTTTGTCCGCCACCTGGTCTTTGACCACCACCTTGTCCTTGGTATCCACCGCCTGGTCTTTGTCCACCACCTTGTCCTTGGTATCCGCCACCTGGTCTTTGACCTCCGCCCTGTGTTTGATTACCCCCTTGACCCTGACCGCCACCACCTTGTTGTGGACCTTGAGAAGGAATACGTTTACGTTTACGTTTTTCTTCTTGACTCAATGGCTTAGGACGTGTATCGCTGTTAATAGGTAAATCAATTTTACCCATTACTTTAGGACCTTCTAATTTTTTTGAAGTAATGTTTTCAATTTTGCCATGCACATTTTCAGGTGATATAGAATGATCTACTGGAGCACGTGTTTCTTTTACTGGCTTTGCTGCTGGCTCTTCTTTTTTCGCCGATTTTTTAGCAGGCGTTTCTTTGGCTGGTTTTTCAGCTGGCTCTTCTTTCTTTGCCGATTTTTTAGGTCGAGTAGAAGAGTCTATTAAGGATAAATCTATTTTGTCAACTACTTTAGGCGACTCTACTTCAGGGGCATCAATCTTAACAGTAGCAGGTTTTTCTACTTCTTTTTCAGCAGCCTTCACTGTCTTTGGTTTTTCTACTTCTGCTTTTGCTGCAGGCTTAGCCGCTTCAGGTTCTGCCAGTACAGGCTTCTTTGCCTTGTCTTTATCGGCCACAGCATTTTTAGGAAGCTCCACATGGTCTGCTTTATCTCTAGCTACTTTATCGCTTTGAAATTCTGCTTGTAGAGAATAATACTGATCCTCAGTTAATTTAGCTGTTGGCTTAAGGTCATCTTTAGGAAAACCTTTTTTCACTAAGAATTCAATCAAGGTATCTTGACCGATGTTGAATTCTTTAGCAGCTGCTAACAATCTTGGTAGTTTCAATTCTGACATTCTGTTGTTTTTTGTCCCAGTTATTATTTACTAAATCGAAAGGTTATTCACCTTTATCAAATTCTTCTTGTAAGATTCGACGCACATCTGCAATCGTTTCTTTTTCTAGGTCTGTTCTTTTCTCTAATTCTTCAGCGCCTAGGTTTAATATGCTTCTTGCCGTATCACAACCCACACGCTTAAATTCATCAATGATCCATGTTTCAATCTCATCGCTAAATTCATCTAAGTCAATATCAAATTCATCAACGATTTCTTCATCTTCACGGTATACATCTAATTCGTAACCCGTTAATTCAGAAGCTAATTTAATGTTCACTCCTCTACGTCCAATGGCTAATGAAACTTGATCTGCTTTTAAATACACTTCGGCGTGCATTTTTTCAGCATCAATATTCATGTAACTAATTTTAGAAGGTGTTAATGAACGTTGAATTAATAATTGTGTATTGGTAGTGAAATTAATTACATCAATATTTTCATTTTTCAATTCTCTTACGATACCATGAATACGACTTCCTTTCATACCTACGCAAGCACCTACTGGATCAATTCTATCATCGAATGACTCCACCGCTACTTTCGCACGCTCACCTGGCTCACGAACAATTTTCTTAATAGTAATTAAACCATCAAAAATTTCTGGTACTTCTATTTCTAATAATTTTGCTAAGAATAAGGGGCTTGTTCTAGATAAGATAATCACTGGTGAATTATTTTTCATATCCACTCTAGCAATAACCGCTCTAATATTTTCTCCTTTCTTAAAAAAGTCTTGTGGAATTTGCTCCGACTTAGGAAGAATTAATTCATTGCCTTCTTCATCTAATAACAATACTTCTTTTTTCCATACCTGATAAATTTCAGCATTCATGATGTCTCCAATTCTATCAGAATATTTCTTTACTAAAGCGTTTTTCTTCAAGTCATTGATACGAGAGGCCAATGTTTGCTTAGCCGCTAGTATGGCTCTTCTTCCGAAGTCCAAGATGTCTACTTCTTCTAATAAATCCTCTCCTACTTCATAGTCGGGTTGAATTTTAATAGCTTCAGAATAAGAAACCTCTTCTAAAGGATTATCTACATCATCATCGTCTCTAATTTGACGACGACGAATAATTTCTAAGTCGCCTTTTTCAGCGTTTACGATAACGTCAAAATTTTCATCACTACCGTATTTTTTTCTCAATAAGGTTTTGAATACGTCTTCTACCACTTTCATCATGGTAGGACGGTCAATGCTTTCTGCGTCTTTAAACTCCTGAAAGGCTTCAATTAAATTTATACTTGCCATAACATAATTTTTTTTCAAGCTACTTGCTTGATGATTTGTTTGTTAAAATTGAACTTGAACGATTGTTGTTTTTATTTGATCAAAAGGAATTAATAAAGTTTGCACGGCTGCTTTTTTACCTTTCCCATCTGTCCATTCTATTAATATGTCTTTCTCTGTTACTTCTTTCAAAACTCCTTCTTTAATGGTCTCATCCAAAAAAGTGACTTCTACCTTGCGTCCCATATTCTTGATATACTGACGATTCAAGACTAAAGGCTCATCTATTCCTGGGGAAGAAACCTCTAAAGAGAAGTCGCCTTCCGGAAACCAGGCCGCTTCTTCCATAATGCGGTATAATTTCCTGTTGATAAATGTGCATTTTTCAATAGGCAGGCCTTGGTCGCCGTCCAAGAATATTTTGATATTGTTGGTTGGCTTCACTTTCACCGAAACGCAGAAATAACTAGGCTCCTCTTTAAGAAGTTGTTCCAAAATTGGATTCACTAAGGCTATAATCTCGTTTGCTTGCATACTTAAAAAAGAAGAAGGGAACGATTTCGTTCCCTTCACATTTTCTTCTATTCTATGCCAAAGGTAATAAAACAGGATGAAATATCCCAAAAATATTGGCAAGGCCCTTATTTTTGCAGTATGACGAAGTTTATTTTATATGGGTTCTTGATTTACTTTTTGTACAAAGTAATATTTCAGGTAGTGGTTCCCGTAACCAAGGGAGTGAGGTCTGTAAGGAAGAATATGGAGCAGATGCAGAAGAAGCAGGCCGAAGCAGTAAGAAATGCGCAAAACAGTCAGAAGGCTGGTCAAAATACAAGCGCCAACTACGCTCCTAAAGAGGAGCCAGTGGAAGCAGAATACATTGAATTTGAGGAAGTTAAGAAAAAGTAGAGTGAAGAAATAGAGGCTATAAATAGGCCTCGATATCCTTTTCCACCCTCATCCCCTCTTTTAAATGAAGCACTTGAAGCCCCACAGAGGCGGCTGCTATAATATTGGGTTCATTGTCGTCAATAAATAGGGTTTCACTTGCCACCAAGCCCTCTTTCTCTACTATATAAGTAAAAGAAGCGGGGTCGGGTTTGCGCATACCCATTTCATGAGAATAATAGGGCGTCTTAAAAAGAGATACAAAAGGGTAAGCAGCCACCTTGCTTTCAAACTCAGCTATAAAATGGTCGTGGTGAATTTGATTGGTATTGGAATATAAAAAAGTATTGTACTTAGTATTGTTTTGTTGAATCCAGTCAATGCTATTTATTCTAAAGCCTACAAGTAGTGCGTTCCAAGCAAAATGAATTTGCTCATTCGTTAAAGGTAAATTCACTAAGGCCCTCACACCATCATAAAATGCCTGTTCATTCACAAAGCCCATTTCTAAGTCTAAAAATAATTGATGTGATTTATTCAAAGTAAAATGCTGGTCAATGTCTTCTATACCAATGGAGGCAAAAGCGGTATTCATTTTTTTAAAATCAATATCATATATGACATTGCCTAAATCGAAAATTAAATTTTTTACAGCAGCCATTGATATTGAATTTTAAGAATAAATAGTGTGGTGAAGTTAAAGAAAGATTTTAATTATTGTATATTTGAAATATGAAACAAAGCTTGGCACATATTGCTGTGGTGGTTCGTGATTACGACGAAGCCATTACTTATTATACTAACACTTTAGGGTTTACATTAATTGAAGACACCGTTTTATCTGAAACCAAAAGATGGGTAATGGTGCAACCAACTGGGGCCAATAATGGTTGTATGTTATTACTTGCCAAAGCAGCTACCCCCGAGCAAGAAAAGTTTATTGGTTATCAAACAGGTGGTCGTGTATTTTTATTTTTATACACCGATAATTTTGAAAGGGATTATCAAAACTATATTTCCAAAGGAGTTGAATTCACCATCCCTCCGCATGTCGAAGCTTATGGAACCGTTGCGGTGTTTAAAGATTTTTATGGGAATCTTTGGGATTTGATTGAGCCTTCATAGCTGCTGCCATATGCTTGCAAGCCGCATCTCCCTTACTCAATTCAGCGTGTATATTAGCTTTGGAAGCTTCATCTCTATTCTGACTTAATTTAAAAACATGTTGCAAATCACTCACCATAATATCGAAAGAATAAATGGCTTTCATATTTTGCTCCAGGTATTCAGCTGATAAATTTTTCACTTGTGTAGGCGCATTCGCATCTTTTTCAAAATGTAGGGTAAGCTTTTCTAATAAATTATATAAATGCTTTTCATCTTTAATTTCTAAACTTCCTTTTGCTTGCACCGACTGGTAGTTCCAAGTGCTACCCATATTTTTGGTGGTATACCAATTGGCACTTACAAAGGCCGATGGCCCAGAGAAAATAACTAATACTTTATTATTCATTTCAAAAGCATTGGTATGTTCTTGCTTGCGCATAACATGACCACTAATAATAATTTTATCTTCTTCTATAGTCAATAAAACGGGAACTTGTGTAGCCACCGGAAAGCCTGCTTGGTCAACACCACAAATAGTTACAAAGGGGTTCGCTTGCATAAAGTCCAATACTTCTTGATGATCCTTGGCTTTAAAATGAGGTATATTGTACATGGTTCGGAAGTTATTATTCTTATTTAAATTTATTTTAATTACTCAAAGTATAAGTATATTTCTACTTAAATATTAAATGGGAAGCTCGGTCGTTATTTTAATTTCATCCATTACAAATAAACTATTAATATGCGCCACCATGGGCAGCACGGCTAATTGTTCCTGATAAAATTTATTATAAGACTCTACATCCTTGGTCACTAATTTTAAATAATAATCAAAGCTGCCCGATACTAAACTGCAAGCAATAATTTCTGGAAATTTTGAAATGGTTTTTTCAAATTCAGAAAAATGTGAACGGGTTTGTTTGTCTAAAGTTACTTGGCAGTGTACCACTAAACCAAGGTCTAATTTTTTTCTATCCAGCAGGGTTACATAATGTAAAATATAGCCCTCTGCTTCTAGTCTTTTAATACGGTCATGTGTAGGGCTTAGTGATAAATTAATGGCCGCACTAATGTCTTTTAATGTAGCCAATGCATCCTTTTGTAAAATGCGTAAGATAGATTGGTCAATAGCGTCAAGTGCCATAGAGAAATAATTTCTGTTTTTAGGATAAATTCTACTGTAAATAACGTTATTTTTTGCTAATTACCCAAATTAACAAGATATTTTACTGAATATTATCATTATTAAATGAATATTTCCTTTTAATAGATATTTGTACAGAAATAAAAACAAAAAATCATGGTTATTGGAGTTCCTAAAGAAATTAAGATTCAAGAGTATAGAGTGGGTTTGACACCAGAAGGCGCGGACGCACTTACAAGACAAGGTCATACAGTGAATGTAGAAACTAAGGCAGGTCTTGGCTCTGGATTTTCTGATGAGGCTTATATAAAAGCAGGTGCAACAATTTTAGCGACGGCTAAAGATGTATACGACATTGCTGAAATGATTATTAAAGTAAAAGAACCACTTGCTGCAGAATTTCCTCTTATTAAACCAGGACAAATTTTATTTACTTATTTCCACTTTGCAGCATCAAAAGAATTAACAGATGCGATGATGAAATCTCATGCAGTTTGTATTGCTTATGAAACAGTGGAATTACCTGATGGCTCATTGCCACTATTAGTACCCATGTCTGAAGTAGCAGGAAGAATGGCTGTGAATGTGGGTGCTTATTATTTAGGCAAACCATTTGGTGGAAAAGGAAAATTATTAGGAGGAGTACCAGGTGTGAAACCAGCAGAAGTATTAATTATAGGTGGTGGTATTGTAGGAACACAGGCCGCTAAAATGGCTGCAGGCTTAGGCGCCCATGTTACTATAATGGATACTAACTTAACACGTTTAAGATATTTATCGGATGTAATGCCAGCGAATGTAGTTACGCAGTATTCTACTTTAATGGCTATTCAAGAAAAATTACCTACTGTTGATTTAGTAATAGGTGCGGTATTATTACATGGTGCGAAGGCGCCGCATTTAATTAAGAAAGCCGATTTAGCTTTAATGGAAGCAGGTACCGTAGTAGTAGATGTTGCCGTTGACCAAGGAGGCTGTATTGAAACTTGCAAACCTACCACGCATGAGAACCCTGTTTACATGGAGCAAAATATTTTGCATTACTGCGTAGCCAATATGCCAGGGGCGGTTCCACAAACTTCTACACGCGCACTTACACAGGCTACTTTACCTTATGCCATTTCTATTGCCAATAAAGGATGGGAAAAAGCATGTGTTGAAAATGCAGCTTTAGCAAAAGGATTAAATATTAAAGCAGGAAAAATTTTACATAAAGGCGTAGCCGACGCTTTCAACGCATAGTATTCATATGAGTTTGAGAATGAAAAGCCTGGTCCTTAAAAGACTGGGCTTTTTTATGTATGGGCTTTTTTGAATGATCTTAATCAGTTTTTAAAAAATAGTTTGTAAAATATTTTGTGGAGTAAATATTAATCGTAATTTTACGATTAATAAGATACTATGACTCCCTATTCAGAAAAAGATGAACAAATAGCATTGCTTGCCAAAGCAATGGGGCACCCAGCCAGGGTAGCTATTATTAGATTGTTGTTAAAAAAACAAACCTGTATTTGTGGAGATATTGTAGACGAACTACCGCTTTCGCAAAGCACCGTTTCACAACATCTAAAAGAATTAAAAGAAGCGGGTTTAATACAGGGAGAAATAACAGGTGTAAAAACATGTTATTGTATTAATGAGTCTAACTGGAAAAAAATAGGGAAACTATTTGATGGCTTATTTACCACTACTTACAAAGCAAAATCTTGTTGTTAACAATATAAAATTCAAACTATGAAAACAGAATTAGAATTAAAAGAAATCGTAAAAGCAAAATACAGTGAGATTGCTTTACAAGACAAAGAGACCAATATGTCTTCTTGTTGTGGTGCAGGTGGTTGCAGTACTGAAATATACAATATCATGTCGGACGACTATACTAAACTACCTGGCTATGTTGAAGGTGCCGATTTAGGACTAGGCTGTGGCTTACCCACTGAATTTGCGAAAATAAAAGAAGGAGATGTTGTAGTAGACTTAGGATCGGGTGCAGGCAATGATTGTTTTGTAGCTAGAAGAAGTACAGGGGCTACTGGTAAAGTGATAGGCATTGATTTTACACCCGCCATGATTGAAAAGGCGCGTGCCAATGCTGAAAAAATGGGCTACCATAATGTTGAATTTAGACAAGGCGATATAGAGCATATGCCTATTACCGCTAATAGTGCAGATGTAGTTGTAAGTAATTGTGTACTCAACTTAGTGCCTAATAAACATGCAGTCATTCAAGATATATTTAGAGTCTTAAAACCAGGTGGACATTTTAGTATTTCTGATGTGGTATTAGTAGGTGCACTTCCAGAAGGTATAAGAAATGCTGCAGAAATGTATGCGGGTTGTGTGTCTGGGGCTATTCAAAAACAAGTCTACATGGAATTAATTGATGCGAATGGTTTTGAAAATGTAACTATACAAAAAGAAAAAGCTATTATTATCCCTGATGATATTTTAGTGAATTATTTAAACCCAGCAGAAATTGCTGCTTTTAGAGCTTCTCAAATGGGCATTTTTTCCGTAACCGTATTTGCACAAAAACCAAAAGCTGCCTGTGTGCCAGGAGCTGGTTGTTGCTAAATTTTTGAATCCAATCTAGTAAAAGCAAAATAAGCTTATGAAAAATATTTTAGTCTTATGTACAGGTAATAGTTGCAGAAGTCAAATAGCCCATGGGTTCTTAGCTTCTATGACTGCAGGTAAAGCCAAAGTATATTCTGCAGGCGTGGAAACGCATGGCGTGAACCCTAAAGCTATCTCTACAATGAAAGAAATAGGTATTGATATTTCCCATCATAGCTCTAATAATATTACTGAATACTTTGATGTAAATTTTGATTATGTCATTACCGTATGCGACAATGCTAAAGAACGATGCCCTTATTTTCCGACCAAGGCAGTGAAACTACATTATAATTTTCCAGACCCTGCGAAAGCTATAGGAACGGATGATGAAATAAATGAGCAGTTTAGAAGCGTAAGAGCAATGATTAAAACTTATTGCGAGAAATTTGTTGAAGAATATATAAATTAAGAAGTAGCGTAAAAAATTTAGGGCACTTTATAATATGCAATTATACTTAGCTCTAATATTTATTTAATAACTATTTTGGTTAACATAAAAAAAGCGTCCCGAAATTCGGGACGCTTTTGTATATAGAATCTAACAATTTTTTAAATACTAGCTTATTTGAAAACTGTCCAACCTTTCCACCATGTTTGATTATCACCAGATACTGCAACTGCACCTCTGAATGTAACTTTCTCAAAGAAAGCATTTTGTAATTTAGCATCTGTGAAAGAACCGTTTTTAGTGAAGTTAACATTATCCCAAGTACCTAATGATCCCCAAGTAGCAGCAGTTATAGGATCTGTACTAGGTGTTGCTGGAGTAGTAGATGGAGTAGAGTTATTAGCGTAAGGAGTAAAGTCTGGACTTGTATAGTTAAATGGTTGGATTAATTTTAATCTATCTGCAGATGCAGCAGTTAAAATTGTATTGCCATATGCTGGAGTGGAGAACCAAGTCAATAAACTTGCAGCTGTAGTTCCAACAGTAGATGTACCACTTAAAGTTATATTTGAAGTATTACCAGCAAGTGTAGTGTTTTTAATTCTAATACTGCTGTCATTAATATTCTTATCAACATTTCCTAATGCAACATCAAAATTAAGACCAACAGGCCAACCAGTAATAATAGAGTTCATGATAGAAATACCTGTATTTCTTCTAATATGTGCACCAGCTCTATATAAACTATTTCCTACATTAGCTAATGTAGCTCTTGGTCCAATGGCAGTGATATTTGAAAATACTGCTGAAGTTCTTGGTGATAAAGAAGATCCTTTACCATCATTATCTGATTCAAAAGCTTCAGATTGAGAGATATCGGCAATAACTGAATCTCTTAATACAATACCAAACTGAACATTACCAGCATATCCAAAGTCTGTATCAAAATCATCATCTTGTGTTTTGTATGCAATTAAGTACTTACAGTTTACAGTACCACCAAACCACTCAAAAGCATCATCTTTTGCATAAGTAACTTGGATATGGTCAATAGTTGTACCATTACCCACACCAGCCATTGTTAAGCTATTCAACTCATTATCTGGTTGGAAAGCGTATCCTGCATATTCAATTCTTACATATTGTAAAAAACCAGAATTATCAGCATCGCTTCCTGTAGGGAAAGCTGCATCACCAGAACCAGCTAAACCATAACCAACTTCTGTATCATTGATACCACCTTCCACTGAAGTTAAACCAGTTACAGCAGCACCTTTCCAAGTTAATACTTGGTTTACTTTAGCAGTTCCTAATATAACTATGCCACCCCAGTCTCCTGATGCAGGATTTGGTTGAGCAGAAGTAAATACGATAGGTTTTTCTGCAGTACCTTTTGCGATAATTTTAGCACCACGCGTGATGACTAAGGCCGATACATTTGAACCAGATTTGCCTTGTACTTTAGCACCTGCTTCTATTGTAAGTGTAACTCCTTTTGTTACATATACAATACCTGAAAGATAATTTATATCTTTTGCAAGTAAAGTAGTGTCTTTTGTAATTTTACCTGTTAAAGTAATGGTATTAACTACCACACCTACAGGAGCAACTTCCTTCGTTACCACGAAGATTTCTTTTTCGCCATCCATTTCAATCTTTCTGCAACCAGTAACGGCTAAAAAAGCTAGGGATAAAATAAATAATTGTTTCATTGTTTTTGTATTTAAAAAAAGTTTTTGATTTTGTTGTATTATAAAGAGTAATTAAGTGTTACGCCATAAGTAGTACCAAATTTTCTTGAAAAACGAGTAGCATCATTTGCTTTGTCATATTCAGTATCACTATTGTTATTTTGATAGAAAATTTGTCTTTGGTTTAAGATATCAGATATTGTAAACCTAATCTCTGCTTTATTATTTGAGAATTTCTTGCTAATTTGAAAATCAACCAAGGCTCTTGGATTTTCATATACATCAGGAGCACCTGCTCCAGCCTGAATATCACCTACTAGGTAAATACGTTTACCCACTTGATTGAATAATACTGTAGCATTGAACCCTTTTTCAACCACATCATACAATAAGCCAGTGTTGATGATATAAGGTGATTGACCTTGTAACGCTCTGCTTACATTTAAAGCAGCGTCATCAATTTTTGAATTGATATAAGAACCGTTTGCTTGTAATGTGAAACGCTTAGATAATTTTTTACGTCCTTCTATTTCAAAACCAAATGCAGTGGCTTTTGAAACGTTTTGGAAAGAGAATAAGCTTGTACCACCTCCAGCTTCTTGAAAAATACTTTCAATAGGATTATCAAAATTCTTATAGAATACACCTACTGTAAACATTTCACCTGCTGCTGGATACAATTCATAACGAAGGTCGGTATTGGTAATTTTTGTACGCTTTAAAGATGGATTACCAGAAACTGAAGCGTTTAATTCAAAGTCATATATATTTAAAGCAGATAATTCTCTTAATTCTGGACGAATTACTGTTTGAGAACCTGTGATTCTTAAATTTGATTTATCGCCCACTTTAATTGTTGCATTCACACCTGGTAAGTAGTCTGTAACTTGAGAATAAGTATGACGAGGATCCCACTTCTTAACAGAACCTACTAATTGGTCGAAATTTTCTACTCTTAAACCCCAAACTACTCTTAAGCCATCAGATAATTTATTGTCAAATTGTATATAACCCGCATTTAAAATTGTGTTGGCTAAGTATCTGAAATTTCTATTTTGAATAGAATTGAAAGCAAATTTATTATCTGTACCTGTTCCGTAATTATCTGGCACAAAAGCAGATTCTGCTGGCAATAATCTTAAAGCACGGTTGTCGATAGGCATGGTAATGGCAAATAATTGAGCGTCATATAAACGATCCTTTACTTGTCCCATATAACCCGCCTTAATGGTATTTTGTTGATTTATTTTAAAAGTTAAATCGCCACCTGCTGTATAAATATAATCAGATAAGGTTTGGAATACACGACTACCAGACTGTTGAGATAAAGTATTTGAAATATTTAGTACATAAGGATCGCTTCCAGTTATACTTTTAGTATACGTAATTCTTCTTTGGTCTGGAGAATAGGAATCTAAAATATTAAATGATCCGTACCAATTGAACTTCAATTTACTAGACAAGCTATGATCACCAGTCAGTTGATTTGTGAAAAATACGTTTTGGCCAAAAATAAACTCATTTCCTTTTACTAAATCTTGTCTTGAATAGTCGGTACCCAATCTTGAGTTATAAGTATTGGCAGTTTTAACGTTTACAATTGCCTTATAACTAATTTTATTCAATGGGTTTAAGAATATAGATAAACCTGCAATGGCACCCATATTAATATCTTGGAAATACTTGCTATCCTTTAATTCAGTAATTGGAACAAATTTGTCATTAGAGATAGCATTTTGATTATTGACATTATCTTGGAAACGGTATGCATTTGCATAACTAATACCAATCATACCCCCAATTTTCTTACCCCATAGTGTTCCAGCAAAACCACCATTCATTTGCATGTTAATATTTGGCTTCGCTGTAGTTTGTATTGGAGCCCAATTACTTGACATAGTTTTACCTAATGCTGTTTTTGCACCAATACTAGAAGTATCAAAATTTGACTTTGTTGTATAACCAATAGGTAATGCTCTTGTTCCATCATCTATACCATACCAGTCTGTTTTACCGCCTTTATCTTTAAAGAAATCTTTTCCAGTAATTAAACTATTAGCACTTGTACCTAATTGAATATTAAAGAAATTCTTTGTAGGTACATCCTTTGTGTTTACTTGAATTAAACCACCCGCCCACTCACCCGGTAATTCTGGAACGAAGGCTTTATTAATAATAATGTTATCAATAATTTGAGATGGGAATAAATCGAAAGAGAAAGTTTTACGATCAGGCTCGGTACTAGTTAATAAAATACCATTTAACATAGCTTGGTTATAACGATCCGCTAAACCTCTTACAATAATATATTTACCTTCTTGAATAGAAGCGCCTGGAGTTCTTTTTAAAATTTCTGCTGTATTTCTATCTGGACTTCTTTTGATAGTCTCTGCAGAAATTACAGAAGCTACTGTATTGGTATTCTTTTGAAAAGAAATTAAAGCGTTGTCGGTAGCGCCTTTGTTAGATGCTCTATTCGCAGAAACGGTTACATCTGCTAATTTTGAATTAGCCTCTTCTAATACTACATCTACTACTAAATCTTCATTAGCAGTAGTAGCCTTAATATCTTGAACAGTTTTGTTTTTGTAACCAACATAGGTTAAAACCAATGTATAGTTTTTTGCTACGTCAATGGTAAAACTATATCTTCCTTCAATGTCTGTTTTTGAAACCTGTGTCTTATCTGATTGTAAAGAAAGAGAAACACTAGCAAGTGCTTCGTTCTTTGAACTAGTAATTTTACCAGTTAATTTAGCTTTTTGAGCTTGAGTTATAGTTGCAATTCCAATAAATCCGATGAGTATTAATAACCTTTTCACAGTATAAATATTTATACCGCAAAGATTAGATTCCAATGTTACCGTAATGTTACCTCAATGTGAACTTAATATTAACTCTAGAAAAAAATCAAATGCACTACTTTTTTCATAAGCTATTGAAAATCAATGGCAATAATAGTATCAGGACCAGTCACCAATAAGCCGCGTGTATCTATTAAAATTCCATTTTGTCTAGGACTAAATGGAAGACTTGTATTGGTACCCATTAGACTTACTTTTTTTGCTTTAAAATTACCCGGAATGAATAAACCTGACTCTTTTCTTTGCTTAAATAAGTGCACATAAATATGTTTGGCATCTTGTGTAGTGACTCCCCAGCTTTGTGGTGTTAAAGGACCGCCCCTTGTACCATATATACTAGCTCCATATTGCTTTACCCATTTGCCTACTAAGGCCAGTGTATCTCTAAATTCAATTTGGATTTCGCCATTGGGCATGGGCCCTACATTTAATAATAAATTAGAATTACGACCAGCTGCTCCCGCTAAGGTTTGTATAATATTCGTATAGGATTTATAATTGCGATCGGTAATTTTAAAACCCCAGGCATCGTTCATCGTAATGCAAGACTCTATTGGCAAACTAGAAGCTGTTTGAAAACTTAAGCCTGAAGTATTTTGGCCTGGTAAGTCTTGTTCAAACATTTGAAAGTCTTCGCCTGGTATGGGATCTAAGTGATGATTATTCCCAATCATACAAGCAGGTTGCAGCTTATGAATTAAACTATAAATTTCATCATACTTCCAATTAATGCGAGAGCTTCTATCCTTGGACCCTTCCGGATTGGTTTGATCCCAATGACCATCAAACCATATACAAGAAATATCTCCATAGTTAGTAAGTAATTCCGTTAATTGACCCTTCATAAATTTCAAATAAGAATCGTAATTACTCTTAACAGTCCTTCCCGATTTTTTTCCTGTTCTTCCTGTCTCATAAGGGTAGTCATCTCTAATCCAATCTAAGGTGGAATAATAAAAACCTAATTTTATACCTTGCTTTTTACATTCTGCTGCTAATAATTTTAAAGGATCTTGCTTATAATGTGTATTGGTAATTTTCCAATCTGATTGTTTAGTGTCCCAATTAGAAAAACCATCATGATGTCTTGTAATAAGAACAATATATTTCATGCCAGCGTTCTTAGCAATGCTTACCCACTTAGCCGCATCAAAATCAACTGGATTAAATACTTTAATTAGTTTTTTATAATCGTCCTTATTAATGCCTTTGTTGTCCATTACCCATTCGCCATCGCCTAGTACACTTGAAGCACCCCAGTGTATAAACATTCCAAATTTACGGTCTTGAAAAGCAGCCCTTGCTGCTATATTTGCTTTAGTAGGTGTATAGGTTTGCGCTTGAGCCGACAAAACAAATAGACAAAGAATAGATAAAATAAAATTTTTCATAATGGAAAATTAAAGCTTGAAATAAATATGGTTAAATAAAAAATTAATCTAAATGATATACTTTATGCAAATCCTTGGTACAAGTAAAACTCACATTTAAATCCTTAATAATACCGTCATGAATGTCATACACCCAGCCGTGGACATGTAAAGGTTGTTTATTTTTCCAAGCATTTTGAACAATGGATGTTTTACACAAATCATGTACTTGTTCCATAACATTTACTTCTACAAATCTTCTAGCTCTTTGCGTTTTATCTTCAATAGCATCTAATTCTTTATGATGATAGCGATACACATCTTTAATATGTCTTAGCCAATTATCAATTAATCCAAATTGTTTATTTTCCATAGCAGCTTGCACACCTCCGCAACCATAGTGACCACAGACTATAATATGCTTTACTTTCAAAACTTCTACTGCATAAGATAAAACACTTA
>CALDSE010000008.1 GCA_937911175.1 uncultured Sediminibacterium sp. | reverse complement strand
TATTTACAAAGATTTGTAAATGAGTTTACCGAAGCGAATCAAGGGAAGGCATTTTATACAGGCTTAAAAGGTTTAGGCGAGATGATATTCCAAGATTACGAAACCAATAGAAAAAAGAAACTTAAATAATTAGTACAAACATATTTATATGAAAATTGACAAAATAAAAACGCTAGGGGATTTAAAAAAACAAGACTACCAAAGCAAAAGCATCAAAGATGAATTAAGAGATAATCTAATTCTTAAAATAAAAGAAGGGGTACCTGCTTTTGAAGGCATACATGGTTTTGAAGAAACCGTAATTCCTGAAATTGAAAGAGCTATTTTATCAAAGCACAATATTAATTTATTAGGTTTAAGAGGTCAGGCCAAAACAAAGTTGGCGCGTTTAATGATACAATTACTAGATGAGTATATTCCTTTTGTAGCGGGTTCTGAAATTAACGACGACCCCTTAGCTCCTATTTCAAGATTCGCCAAGGATTTAATTGCAGAGAAAGGCGACGCCACTCCTATTGAATGGCTACACCGTAACGAAAGGTTCTTTGAAAAATTAGCTACACCGGATGTGACCATTGCAGATATTATTGGAGATGTAGATCCTATTAAGGCTGCGAATTTAAAATTATCTTATGCCGATGAGCGTGTAATTCACTTTGGTATGATTCCAAGAGCCAATAGAAGCATATTTGTCATTAATGAACTTCCCGATTTACAAGCCAGAATACAAGTGGCTTTATTTAATATTTTACAAGAAGGCGATATTCAAATTAGAGGTTTCAAATTGAGAATGAATTTAGATATTCAATTTATTTTCACCGCTAACCCAGAAGATTATACCAATAGAGGAAGTATTGTAACACCTTTGAAAGACAGAATAGGCTCACAAATATTAACGCATTATCCTAAAAATATTGCGGTGGCTAAAAAAATTACGGAACAAGAAGCTAGAATAAACGCGGTACAATCGGAACTGGTATATGTTCCTAACTTAGCCAAAGACATTATTGAGCAAATTAGTTTTGAAGCAAGGGCTAGTGAATACATTGATGCTAAAAGTGGTGTGAGTGCGAGAATGACTATTTCTGCCATGGAAAATTTAATTAGTACTGCAGAAAGAAGGGCCTTGAAAAATGGACTAAATAAAACCGCTGTGCGCTTATCCGATTTTATGGGTATTATACCTGCTATTACAGGAAAAATAGAGCTCGTATATGAAGGAGAGCAAGAAGGCGCTGAAGTAATCGCTAATCTTTTAATTGAAAAGGCTATTAGTACTTTATTTAAATTTCAATTTCCAAAAATTAGTAAGCTAGAAAAGCAAAATGAAAAAAATGCTTATTCAGACTTACTAGATTGGTTTATAGCAGAAGGCGGTTTTGAATTATATGAAGACTTTGATGAGAAACAATATAAGAAAGTACTAGACGAAGTGAAGCCTTTAGATGCGCTTATGAAAAAATATGCACCTGATACCAGTAAGGAAGATGCCTATTTTATGAAAGAATTTATTTTATGGGCCTTGGTAGAAAATAAAAAATTGAATAAAGAAAAATTAACAGAAGGCTTTTCTTTTAAGGATATACTTGGGCATATGATTAATAAGCTCTAAGAAAAGGCTTATTAATCATTTTAGAAAATAAATAATAAGCTACTTACTTTATTAGTTAATTTTTCTAAGAATTAATTTCTTTTAATGCTTGCTTTTTTCTGAATAATTTCTCCACTTGCGGTTATACCTGTAACAGAGATGGTATAATTAGTATTCACATCTCCTGTGTAAAATTCAACTTGCGCTTTGCCCTTGGGATTAGAATACAAGTGTCCATTCCAATACAAGGTGGACCTATTATCATTAAAGGAAGCTTTTTTAATATCTAGATTAGAGTAATCGGGTGTATTAAATACGGGTGCTAAATGATAAGAAGATGGAGAGAAAACTAAAGTGCCGTATTGTTCATAACGACTACTAAAATTTGATCTCCTATGGGTATTAATTAGAATAACTCCATTGGATGACATTGATCCATAATAAGAGGCTTCTGGCCCTCTTAGTACTTCTACAAAATCTATAATATCAGGTGATATTCTAGCTATTGCTGCCATTACTGGACTGTTTTGAAAAGTTATAACACCTTCTTCTTCAGGAACAGTTTGTGGACCAACACCTCCTGCCATCATTACACCATCCACAATAAGTAAGGGCTCGTCTTTAGCACTTGCACCAAAAGAAGTAAGGGCTCCTAAAGTTAAATAGCCACCCCTTAAACGTAGACCAGGTATCATTAACATGGCATTACTTGCATCTGTGGCGTTCAGTTTTTGAATGGCATCACCTGTCATTATTTGTGAAAAATTACTTACCCTTTTGCTCGTATTATAAGTATTGCTTTTGATACTCGATTTTACAAATACCGATTGTAGCCATTCTTTACCCGTACCCTTGTAGATATCCTTAAAATTAGTATTGCGCAAACCACTTATAAAGTCAAGATCATCTATCAGAAATTTCTTTTTTAAAGAGATGGGTGTTGAAAATTTAGGAAAAGGTGAACTTACATCGATAATGATTTTTTCATCCACTTTATTTCCTTTTAAGTTTGAAACTTGCAAGGTAAAAGCAACGCTATCTAAATAAGGAGGAACCCTAAACTTAAATTCCCCACTAGCATTGGTAGTATCGGTATCGAAAAGATAAAAACGCTTATTAGTATAAAGCGTAACAATTCTGTTAGCTACAGGTAATTTTTTTCTATTAACAATGTGTCCTTTGATATTTGAAAATAGGGTGTCAACAGGAAGCGCTGATTGCTTAATGACTATTTTATTGGCCATCGCCTGTTTGCTATAATTTTTTCCTTTAAAAATCATAGGGGCTGTCAATAATTCAAGATCGTCCTGTTTTTTTAGATATTCAAACAGGGCCGCTGTATTTTCTATACTACTTATATCCTTGGGCTCTTTCACTGCATTGTCATCGGTGACAGCCACAGATAGAGCAGTGAAGTTGGGATGTAAAACAGAGTCGCCTTTGTATAAAGTTATAACCACTTTATCTCTCGCTAAATAATTTTCTTTGTCGGTACTAATAAATAGTTCTTCTTTAGGTTTAGTAATATATATTGTTCTTTCACTTACTACTTCTTGCGCTTCATTAAACAATAATAATTTTGAAATGCCTGCAGGAAAGTTGGACTTGGCAATAGTAAGTTCATACATGTCCACGCCCACACTTGCAAAGCAAAGACTATCTCTACTAAAACCTAATAAGTAAGACTGTTTGCCTTTTTGATATAAAGAATCGCCTTGCGAAATGACTACTTTAATTGTAGTAGGTGTTTGTTCTTTGATAGCTACTTGACTGGCATAATGATTAATTAGAGGAAGTGCCGATTGTATAATTTGATTTCCCCATTTAATATTCGCTGCATAATTTTTAGTTTTCGACACAAAGAAAACAACCTTGCCTAAACCCGTTGCACTATCTGTTTTAAACCATGTCAAAGCGGAGGTATCTATATTGTCATTAATATATCCTTCTACTTTAACCGGCGCGCCAAACTCATCCACAGCTTTGATAGCAATGGTCGAATTCGTACCTGCAATAATTTCTCCACCTTCTGGAAAAAATTGCAAACGAGGTGCTTGATTACTTTTTTTAATTTCTTTTGCCGCAACTGATGGAAGATTCAACTTGGAAGGATAAAGTTTATTCACCACATAAATAGGTGCTACAAATATAGAACTGCTGTCATGCTGTTGAATGGTGGCAGTATATAATCGTAACCAATAATACCCTTCTTTTAAAGCAGTTGTTAATTTAATAACCCCTTCCGTTTTTTCACTAGGGATATTCAATAATAATTGAGCCACAGCAGAATCTTTTTCATTCACCAAATCGGCATACAAAGTTTTACTCTGCGAAAAATACTTATGTGATAATGAATTTAGAATCCAGGCTTTAAACCAAAGCTCTTCGCCTGCTGCGAAAATATTTTTATTGGTTTGAGCAAATATTTTTTCGGTAGTGCCTGCTCTTAAATCACTTATAAATCGCCCAGCAAGGCTATCGGTATTTTCAATATTAGTTTGTGCAATAACAAAATTGGATGCAAACAAAATGCAAATAGAAAAAAAATATTTTAGGGGGATACGCATATGGCTATTTTCAATGCATAAATTTATAACTTAAATGATATTAACAGCTAAAAAATGGATGAATGGTGCCAAAAAAAATCAACTACCTAAATGAATAAGTAGTTGATTTTATATTTAAAATGAATTATGGACTAAGGCCTTATAACTGCTGGTCTTGGTTTAGGTAATGCATTACGAGGAAGTTTTTGATCTCTTTGTGCTGCATCGAAAACAAAAGTGGCAACAATAGTGGCTATTTGTTTTAAGTCTTCTTCACTTACATGATCTAGTACATCCATATTGCTATGGTGTGTGCGTGTATCATATTCTATTGGATCTTGAATGAATTGGAATCCAGGTAAACCCACTCCATCAAAGGCTTGATGATCTGTTCCACCTGTATTGCTAATGGTAATAGTACCATTGGTAATATCTTTCAATGGCGCAAACCATTGTTCGAAAATTTCTTTACAAGCTGCATTATTTTGTAAATAAATACCACGCACTTTTCCAGTACCATTGTCTATATTAAAATAAGAAGAGAATTTTTCATGAGAAGGCAATAAGTCCATAGTAGCAGGATCTGCAAAAGTCTTTTTTACATAGCCTCTTGAACCTGTCAAGCCTTGCTCCTCTCCACCCCATAAACCAATACGAATGGTTCTTTTATTATTAATACCCACTGTTTTTAAAATACGAAGCGCTTCCATCATTACTGCAGAACCAGATGCATTATCGGTAGCACCTGTTCCAGCATGCCATGAATCTAAATGCGCTCCAATCATTACAATTTCATCTTTTAATACAGGGTCTGTACCAGGAATTTCTGCAATAACATTATACCCTTGTAAGTCTTTATTGTAAAATTTAGTTTTAACATCTGCATCTAATTTTACAGTCTTGCCTGCCTTCACTAATCTTAAAATAGTATTGTAGTCTTCAATACCAATGGCCATATCTAAAAAATTCTCAGGGTCTGTTCCTTTATAACCTCCGCCGCCTTGAGAAAAAATAGTACCATCATGAAAACGAGGACTGCTAGTAAGCATAGCCACGGCACCTTCACTAATAGCCATTGCTTTTAATATATTTAAAACATTACCACCTGAACGCATTGCTTGCATTCTTCTCATCATAGCTGTATCTGTTGTGGGAGCTTGGCCACGCGGCTGCATAGGAGCTGCATTAGCCATTTTCTCTAACTCTTCATCGGTAAAACGAACAGCATCTGCTTTAAAGCTTTGCTTATAGGCTTCTAACTTATCAATGATAATAATTTTGCCTTTTAAAGTACCGCGGTATTGTTCAAGGCCCGCAGAATCTTTAAGCACTACTGCTACTATTTCAGCATTTTTTAAACCCTTCGTGCCACCTGTCCAGGCTTTAGGATAGTTTTGGATAGACCTATAATAAGGGGCTGTCATGGCTAAATACGATTTTTCTAATTCCCAACCTTTTCCAAATTCACCATAAGCGTCCAAGGCAGCATTAGATAAACCAATAGATATTAATTTATCTTTAGCATAATTCGCTGCACGATAATAACCCGGTGAATTCATAAGTCTGTTGCCACTTACATCTGTTAAATTAAACATGATGTCCATAATTTGGGAACGCTTTAAGCCTTCCTCTTTAATCTTATCTATAGTAGCTAAATCTAATTTTTCTTGTGCAAAAAGCGCAGTGGAAAAACTAAATAGGCATACTAGAAATAGTGAGCTGGTTTTTTTCATTGTATTTATATTTTGGTTTTGGTTTGAAGAAATTTAAATTATCAGTTATTATGTTTGTAGTAATTTGAATGATTATTCAGTATCATCATAGCCAAATTTTTGATTCAAAGCAAATACTGCTTCTGCAGAAAAATCGTTCTTATGAATTAAGGCAAGTTGTCCGTCAATAAGCCCGCGCTTAGTAGGTAATAAAGAAATGTTTTTTTCATAGATACTTAATGCCAATGTATCGGTTGGTGCGCCTATGGATGCTATTGCTGCTGCCACATCTTCCATCTGATGAATAACCGATAAAATTTGATTAGGTATCCAAGAGGTAATAGGCGTGCCACCGGTAGCAATAGCATACTTTGTATTGGCCATAATATACTTTTGAACAAACTGCCAATGGCCATTTCTAAAATGATAGATCTCTTCTAAAATGCCTAATAAAAAGCATAAACTTTTCACATCTTTATTTTCTAAGAGTTTTCCCATTAAACCTTTAGGGTGCACCGCCTTCATGGAGCTTTGTAAATCACTGAAAAAATGTTGAACACATTTTGGACGGTATAAACGTAAGTCTAATAAGTATTTAGTAAGCTCGTTTTCTGGATAATAAAAAATAACACCAGAAAAAATATCTTGCATAGGAATAATATCATCCTGCGCACCAGTCTGTCCTCTAAAGGCTTTGGGCTCATCCCATACACCTTCATAAGTAACGCCGTCTCCAAATAAATCGGTATTGCCTTTTACACCCATGATAAAAATTCTAAAGTCGTTGTAACGCTGCCATCTTGAAGCCTTCCACATTTCTTTTCTTCTAATATTCATTTGCTTCATTGTTTCCCAATTCTTTTCTAAAAAAGGGGCCACATTTTTTTCGCCGTTAGCTAAGGCTTGTAAAGTTTGCATCACTGACCCTACTAAATCGGCTGAGTAACGATTAATATCAACATGCAACATAATAAAACCTACTTCATCGGGTTGACCAGAAAATTTATTACACATGGTAATATTCTCCCAGTTTAAATCGCCACTGGCATCCAGCTTTCTATAGTTACCTAAAGAATAAGCATAGTGATAATCAAGCCAAGCAAAAACATCTAGTTTATCTGCCACCTTACAAAAAGGCATAGCAATATTTTTAGGTAAAACATTTATTGCTTTACCATATTTTCCATCAATTTTAAATTGCTGATAAGAAGGTTCTAATAAATAAGCAGATGCTAAAAAACTATAAGATCTGAATAAGGCTTGTAAAACAAAAATATCGGTTTCTTTTTCAATGGCTTCTACATGATTTTGTATGGCTAATACGGGGGCAACAATTGCATTAGGGGTATGTAATAAGCCAAATTCTTTTTCATTTAGCACTACGGGCATTGCATCTAAAACATTTTGTAAATCGCTGTAGGTTGAAGGTAATTTTACCATGGGCGCCTTGGTAGGTAAAAAGCCATGCGCCGCACTTACATCAAAAAAGCCATCTGAATAATTGGATAAAATAGACATTGCTAAAAATTAAGTTTAGTTTTTATAGTATCTACTGAAGCTATGAAAAATTTCAACTTAAAATGCAGTTTTACCTCTTTTTACATGGGGGCTTGTAATTTAGCCCCCACTTGGAATAACTGTCTGATTTACAGTAATTTGAAATTAAAATTTAAAGAATAAAGCGGTTTTAGATTAACTTGCAGTTCAAATTATCATTTTATGCAAATAGCAATTTTAGGCGCCGGTATGGTAGGAAGAGCCATGGCCATTGACCTTTCTAAAAAATATCAAGTAAGTTCTTTTGACTTAAGTAAAGAATCGCTTCAAATACTTTCTAATAAAAATAAAAGTATTACTACTGTTCAAGCCGACTTGAGTGACTATGCAAGCTACCCTGCCCTATTAGCTAAATTTGATTATGTAATTACAGCGGTTCCAGGTTTTATGGGTTATAAAACTTTAGAAGCAGTTATAAATGCTAAGAAAAATGTGGTAGATATTTCTTTTTTCCCAGAAGACGCTTTAAAGTTAACTGAATTAGCAAAGAAAAATAATGTAACAGCCATAGTGGATTGTGGTGTTGCTCCAGGTATGAGTAATTTAATATTGGGTTACCATAATGAAAAAATGAAAATTGACAGTTTTGAATGCATGGTAGGCGGGCTTCCTAAAAAAAGAACGCAACCTTTTGAATACAAGGCTCCATTCTCGCCCATTGATGTTTTAGAAGAGTATACAAGACCTGCGCGTTATGTTGAAAATAGCTGCATTGTTACCAAGCCTGCACTAAGTGATGCTGAGTTTATTGACTTTAATAAAGTAGGTACGCTAGAATCCTTTAATACCGACGGTCTTAGAAGTATTTTATTTACGATGGGTCATATTCCTAATATGAAAGAAAAAACTTTAAGGTATCCAGGGCATATCGATTTAATGAAGAGTTTAATTAAAGCAGGCTTTTTAAATACAGAAGCCATTCAATACAAAGGACAATCTATTTCTCCATTAGGTTTTACTTCAGCATTATTATTTGATCAATGGAAACTAGGTGCTACTGAAGCTGAATTTACTTTAATGACTATTGAAATTAAAGGAGAAGGGAAAACTATTCATTATGAATTGTATGACGAGTACGATGCCGTAACTGAAACAAGTAGTATGAGTAGAACCACTGGATATACTTGTACCGCAGCATTGAATATGTTAATGGAAAATTTATTTACCGAAAAGGGTGTCTTCCCTCCAGAGCTTGTAGGTAAGCATGCGCCTTGCTTTGAGTATATTATTAAATACTTGCAGGAGCGTAATATTCATTATGTAAAAACGGAGTCTTAATTAGCCAACAATGGCAAGCTTATTATTAATCATATAATCGAAGCTTTCTTTTAAAGCAACAAATACATCTGTAGCTGTTTTATCCATTTCAATAACCATCCAATCGGGATTACCTGTTGCTGCATTAATAATGGCAGGAAAATTTTGTGTTCCCTTTCCTACTGCAGTCATAGGGTCTGGATTATCAATAGCTAATTGATCGTTATAGACGGCAGGCCCATCTTTAATATGTAAAAACTTTGCACGATTGCCCAGCTTTGCAATGATAGCTGCAGGATTTTGTCCTGCCACTTTCACCCAATAAGTATCCATCTCAAAAAATATATCCTTATCCAATTGCTCTAATAAATGTTCATATACAAATTTACCACCCACTTTATTTCGATACTCCCACCAATGATTATGTATTCCAAATTGTAAACTATTAGCTTTTGCAAATCGAGAAGCTTCATTATATATTCCAATCAATTCTTTCGTTCCCTCTAAACTGCTATAACGTTTATCTTCCGGCCAGCCATGCCAAATCATTTTACTACATCCAAAAGCATTAGCAGTATCTAACATAATTTGTTTTTTATCACCCATTGGAATTTCTATATGACAAGAAGAAACTAGTAAACCAGCGTTGTTTAAATATTCACTTGCTTGTTCAATGCTAACCCCCTCTGGCCAGAATGCCGTTTCAACATATTTAAAACCTATATCTGCAATTTTTTTAAGTGTGCCAGGAATGTCTTTTATGAATTGATCTCTAACTGTATATAGTTGAACTGAGAGTTTAGCAGGATATTTAGGGATAGGGGTGAATAATGAATTCGCATAGCTAGGCATGGCAGCTCCCAATAATCCCATACCTGAAAGTTTTAAAAAATTTCTTCTAGGGCTAGTATTTAGTTTGTTTTGTAAAACACTAAGTTCATCTTGGGATAAATTTTTCATAGTATGCCTATTTTATAATTACTTAAAGCCTTCTGAAGTTACTAAAATTATTTAAGTCTATAAAGGAGTCAAGAAAGGCTAAAAGATAGAAATAAGGGGCATTTTAGGAAAAATTAATTACTTTTACTCCATAATTAATCAATTATGGGATTTCATATTAACAAGAAAGTAGCTGATAAAAAAGCTGCCACAGGAACTAAAACCACTTTTCAAGGGGGTAGTTCACAATTTATAGCCAAGGCTAATACTAAGTCTACAGGTACCACTAAGAAGCCTATTAAAACAGGTGGTTCTAGAGGTAGTTGATTAGAATTAGTAGATTAGAGCTAGCCTTTAAGAGCTAGTTTCTCAGCTTACAATAGCTTTACTATTCCTGCACTAGTGTTGGTGCAATTATCTTCTGCCATATGGCATAGCCTTTTGCATTCATATGCAACTTGTCGGCTATGAAAATATCTTTATAGACTTCTCCGTTCGTATCTAACATCGCTGAATGAACATCTAAAAATTGGGTCTGCTTCTGCTTATTTATAAAATTGCGAATAAGTGAATTGGCTGTTACAAATTTATCTTCCATACTCCATCTTGCCACACTGGGTTTAATAGAAACGTACATAATAGGAATTTTATTTCCTAAATGGTTTCTAATTATTGTATATAAAGTTTTAAATCTTTCAAAAACTATTTGAGGGGTAATGGTATCACTTGCTGCAATATCATTTTCTCCGCAGTAAATATATATTTGCTTAGGTTTGTATTTTAAAATAGTTTCTTGGTTAAAGTGTATAATATCTGTTAAGCTGGAGCCACCAAAACCTCTATTAATAATAGCATAGCCGGGGAAATAATTACTAATGTCTTTCCAATAATTAAAAGAAGAGCTGCCCACAAATAAAATACTATTATCAGCAGGCATGGCAATACTGTCCTTTTTTATAAATACATTAATTTCTTCTTGAAAAGGAATGGTACTAGTAGTTTGAGCAGTAGCTGTTAGGATTCCTAAAAAAAGTACAAATACGAATAGATATTTTTTCATAATTAGTTATCTTTTTCTTGTAAACTTATTGCCTCTTTGTTGCTTGGGAGCATACGCCGGGGTGGGGCCAAACATTTCAGGTACTACTCCTTTTAAAACAGGTACCCCTAATAGTTCTTCAATTTCTGCAAACTTGCCCTGCTCTTTTTCTCCCACTAAAGTAAAGGCTGTGCCAGAAGTAGCCGCCCTAGCGGTTCTACCAATTCTGTGAATATAATCCTCGCCATCATTGGGCACATCATAATTAATGACTAAATCAATATCATCAATGTCTATTCCTCTACTTAAAATATCGGTGGCCACTAAAATATTCGTTTTTTGATTTCTAAAATCTTGTAAATATTGTTCTCTGCTTTTTTGATCTAAATCGGAATGTATTTCTGCTGCCGATAATTTAGCATGTACTAATTTAGAAGTCAATTGTTTCACATTCGATTTCTTAGAACAAAATACAATTACTTTAGAATATCTTTTCGAACTTAGCATATCAATAATAACAGGCACTTTTTGTGTATCATATACCATGAATGCTTTTTGAATAATTTGCTCTGGTGGTTTGGATATGGCAATATTAATTTCAACAGGGTTTACTAAAATTTTCTTGGCAAGTACCCTCATTTTCGCAGGCATAGTAGCTGAGAATAATAAATTTTGTCTTTGCGCTGGTAAAAAAGTAATAATTTTTGCAATGTCATCCGAGAATCCCATATCGAGCATTCTATCTGCCTCATCTAATACTAAATACTTTAAGCCTTTTAATTTCACATAGCCCATATTTAAATGCGCTATCATTCTACCTGGTGTGCAAACCACAATATCAACCCCGCTAGTCAATGCCTTCTTTTCTGCAACAAAGGAGCTTCCATCTCCACCGCCATATACCGCAATAGAACTTACGTCTGTGAAATAAGAAAGGCCCTCAATGCTCTCTGCAATTTGTATGGCTAATTCTCTGGTTGGAACAATAATTAATGCGTTAATATCTCCTGCTGTATGCGCTGAAGTAAGTAGTCTGTGTAATAAGGGTAATAAAAATGCAGCTGTTTTACCAGTGCCGGTTTGAGCTGCTGCGATAATGTCCTTGCCTTCTAAAATAGGAACCATTACTTGTTGCTGAACAGGGGTGGCCGTCTCATAGCCCATCGCGTCAATGCCATCCAAAATACGCTGATCCAATCCTAAATCGATAAACTTCAAAATACACTATTTTAATAATGTAACGAAGGTACGACTAATCAAGCAGCTTAGTTATGAAATGGGCTATTTACTTGGTGAATAGCGGATACTCTTAGGATGAAAGTACTCCCAAGAATGCAGATACTCTTGATAGCTTGCAATAGGGCTTAAAGACAAACCTTTCAATTTACCATCAATGCATAGACCGTCTACATTCCAAAGAGACTGCGTATAAGTATCAACAATAGAATCATTTATTTTACGAAAATCTAAGGTCATATTATTTACAGTACGGTTATATGCATGAAAAGAAGCGCTATCATTTTCTAAAAGAATTAAAAGGGGCAAAGATGGTAGTGAATCTTGAATGATTTTATTTTTTTCTAAAAAATTCCAATCGTAGGTTTTTGAATCATCCGCATTACTAATACCTAAGACCCAAGATTTAAATTGCCAAGAAGCGGTATCTCTTTTAGTTAAATCACTTTTCGACTTTCCTTTATCATAAGTATCCATTTTAGCAAATGTGGCTGCAAATTTTTCATCGGGTTGAAGTACTTCTGCATTGGGATACTTTCTAAACCAAGCCTGTAAACTTAATTGCTCTGATTTTATTTCTTTTAATTGGTAACCTTTTAAAGGTCCTGCAATACACTCTCCGTTTGATTGTCTCCACCAACTTTTAGTACTGGCATCTTCAAACATGGCATTGAAATGATCCATACCCACTAATCTGAAAGTTTCTAGTTTCCCATTCACCATTGGGCTATATACGCGTCCTGTTCTACATACTGTGCAATAGGTAACCATTACGGGGGTTTGACCAATACTATCTCTTACTTGATGGTGATAGCCAATTAATTGTATAGGATAGGCCTTCTGCAGTCCATTTTCAGCAACGCCTATGACTAATTTGTCAATAGGTATTTTATTCTCCGCAATTTTATAAAAATAAGTATGGGTGGGTTGTAAAAACATTTTATCTGCTTCCATCATAAAGGTGAAAACATAAAAAATACCAATATACAAAGTGGTTAATAAACCCAGCCCTATTTTTTCCCAATTTGAATTTCCTTTTATAATTTTTATAAAAGGTATTAGAATAATTAAATATAAAATTATACGAATAATGGTTTTATTGCTACCCAAAAAATAAGCTAAGTCAATAGAATTAAATGTTTGACTACCAGGCATAGGCATAATCAAATACACTCTTAGGCATTCAAAAATAATTAAGAAAGTAAAACTTAGATAAAGCATCCATTTTTTCATATAAAACTATTTTCTATTAAATTAGAGTTGAATAATATATTTATTAAGCGTTTTGTTCTTCTTTTTCAAAGTAAGCTAACACTTCTTGCCAATTATTCACCCTGAAATGATGTTTGATATTCACATTATGTGATGCATGAAATAAAATAGGCTTACCTATGCAGTAATCTAAATTTTTGCAATGATCGTCAATCATGTAATCGGTTTTTATAACGGCCTTACTTCCGCAAAAAATCATATTCTTCCAACTAATAAAAGGAAAGTACTCGGCAAGCCATTCGTGTTTTTCGGCAAGTGATAATGGAAATTCAGTAGCCGCTGACACTATATATATTTCATATTTTTTTCTTAAAATTTGAATAGCCTCCAAAGCACCTGGCATTAAGGGTACTGTTCTAAAAAAACCAGGGGTATGAATAAAGCGTCTAGCAGCTGTTTTATCGGGGAAGGCCTCGTCTTCAGAAACGCCTAAGAGGGCCGTCCTGTCTACCTTTACATTATACTCTTTTTCATATAAATTCACCAAATGGGTTTCAATATCGGCTATGACATTGTCCATATCTATGGCTATACTTTTAATCATATTCATTTAAGTTATATTGTTTCTAACTAATTAGCAAAATTAATAGTAACAAAATTAAATCACTCATTTTTATGCTTTAAAATTATGTTTATTTTAAGTAAAACTCACTATTTACATTATTCATTTTATACATTATTCATATTTGTTACTCAATAGAAGTCATAAAAAAGGCCCCGATAGAATCGGAGCCTTTAAGTATAATAACTAAATACAATTACTTTACAATTCCAATTTGTTGTAAGAAAGCATAGTTATCGAAGAAGTCTTGTTCTTCAGTAATTTTGCCATCTACTACTGTAGCAATAGTACAACCAATTACATCTACTGTTTTACCAGTAGCAGGTATTCCAAAGAAAGGACCTGTATGTGTACCTTTAAACTGCCAGTACTTCACTACTTTATTACCTTTACCAAATATTTCTTTTATAATAAATTCTCTATTAGAAAATCCTGTAACATAGTTAGCATAGTATGCTTTAGCACTATCCTTGCCTTTAATTTCAGGAACAGTATGTAAAACTACATCAGCAGCGTAGGCTGTATCTAAATAGTTTACATTGCCTTGATTAACCACCACTTCCCATACATTGTCATAAAATTTTACATTGTCATTTTCTAATTGCTCTTTTTTTGCAGCTTCATTGTTATTTGCAGATTCATTGTTACATGCAAATAGCATAGTAGAAAGAAAAATAACTGATAATAATTTTTTCATAATTTTTAGTTTTAATTATTTTTTGATTTCTTAAAGATATGAATTAAAAATAAAAACAAATCAATCTATTTTTTGAATTTCTAGGTCTCCTATTACCCTTGGGATAGCCCTTCTATGTAGAAAACGCTGTTCTTAAGGTAAATATTAAACTAAATGAATTAATTTCGGTTTGAAAGTATGAAAATGGCACCTAAATAATACTATTATGAAAAGCGATATACTCCATAATTTAGATAACCCCAGGCAGCTTGAAAAGCTATACAGGGAAGATGCTTCAAGTTTTAAAAAGGAATTTAACCAAATCTATCCTGGGCAGCAAGACAAGGCTAGTCTGGCCTTCTGGAATGAAAGACTGAACTACGAAGCAGCAAAACCATCTTGGGGCTCTAAAACTGAACTGGTAATAGTTATAGTATTTGCTTTATTAGCGGGGCTTATTGCTAGTATACCCAATATTACAGGCATTGATAATGAAAAGTTTTTATTCAGAAATATTTCATTTATTGTATTTCCATTACTAAGTGCCTATTTTATTTGGAAACAAAAATTAGCATTCAAACAATATTTGTTTCCTCTATTAGCTTTTATAATAGCGGCTGTTTATATTAATCTACTTCCAACCAATAAAGAAAGTAGTTCCATTATGCTTGCCTTTATACATTTGCCCATATTTTTATGGACAATATTTGGGTATTCTTTTTTGGGAGTGAACATAAAAAGTAGTCAAAGTAGAATTGGCTTTTTGCGTTATAATGGCGACTTAGTAGTAATCTCAGGAATTTTATTATTATCTACTGTTTTATTCTCTGCTATCACTGTAAACTTATTTGATTTAATAGGTATAAATATTGAAATTTTTTATTTTCAAAATATTATGATTTGGGGTATAGCCGCCATTCCTATAGTAGCCACTTATTTAATTCAAACGAATGTTCAATTAATAAATAAGGTCTCTCCTATTATTGCCAAAATATTTACGCCTTTAGTATTTATTAATTTGTTTATTTATTTATCGGCCATGGTGTACACTAAAAAATACCCCTATCAGGACCGAAACGTACTTTTATTATTTAATGTATTATTAATGGGTGTGATGGCATTAATTCTTTTTAGTATTGCAGAAGCAGGAAAGGCTACTAAAAATAAGTTTAGCCTCATTGTTTTATTTGGCTTATCTGCATTAACTCTTATAGTGAACGCTATAGCGCTTTCTGCTATTGTTTACCGTATTAATGAATTTGGTTTTTCTGCTAATAGAATAGCCGTTTTAGGAGGCAACCTATTAATATTTATAAATTTAGTGCTGGTATCCTATAAATTATTTTTAACCAGTTTTAAAAACGGTACCATTGAAGAAATAGAAGAATCTATTGCAGGCTACCTACCTGTATATGCTATATGGACGGGTTTAATTACTTTCTTAGTTCCATTATTATTTCAATTTAAATAAGCATTCTATTTATATGAATGAAAAGGTAGGTGATCAACTAATAAAAAAGCCCCCAAAGAAATCTTTGAGGGCTTTTTATTTAAGTAGCATTTTTATAGTGCCAAATGCATATTAATATCCTGGATTTTGTGTAAGCACCGTCTTTCCCTCTTTCTGAGAATTTAATATTTCATCAGCTGGAATAGGATATAGGTTATGCTTAGGTAAAAATGTTTTACCTACTAAGTAAGACCTTTTAGTAATTACTCGGCCAGTATTATCTTTACCCGATACTGATTCTGCTTTTACATAATCGTTTAATACTTTTTCGGCAATACCCCAACGAACAAGATCAAAGAATCGGTGGCCTTCCATTGCAAACTCCAATCTTTGTTCCATATGAACCGCATTTTTTGCAAATGCCGCTCCGTTTGATGTAAATCTGCCTGCAGGATATAGCCCAACCTTAGTATTAACAGTTGCGTCTTGACTAGCAGATTTTTGAGCTCTCTCTCTAATCATATTTACATATTCTTGTGCTTTATCTAAGCTACCTAATTCAGCCTCGCATTCTGCCAACCATAAAATAACACTAGAGAATTTTAATAGTCTAAAATTATTATTTACTGAACGTCTATCGGTTGCATGTGTTGTAGAGTTTTCTTCACCTACATAATACATCCATTTTTTTCCAGTAAATGGTCCGCCATATAATTGGTCACGTACCCAGCTACTACCAGGCATTTTACCCCAGTCAAGGAAGTTTACACCTCTTCTACCCACCGTCCAATCTAAACGAGTATCTACAGAAACTGTGTTGTCCAATGTAAATGCTTCAGAAAATTTTAAACCTTGGTCGTTAGAAATATCTTCTTTGTTATAGGTATCTGCACTTCCATCTACAGCAGCACCAATAAGAGGAAGACCTTCCGCATCGGTTTTAAAAGCATTCACTAAATTATGTGAAGGCTGATAGAACCCGCAACATCCACGTCCAGGAGAGGTAGATGTGTAAGGCCAGTTTAAGGTAGCTCCTTTGTTACCATTTCCTCCTGTAGTTCCATCATTAATAGAGAACTGTACTTCAAAAATAGACTCCCTATTATTGTTGGTTACAGTTCTATAATTGTCATGGTATTGAGTAACTAAGGATTTTCCAGAGTTCGTATAAACATCAAGCAATTCAGCTTTAGCAGCAGCCCATTTCTTTTGAAAAAGTAATGTCTTACCTAAATATGTCTTTGCAGCCCATTTAGTTGCTCTACCTTTCTGAGTTTGAGTGGCAGGTAAATTTTCAGCTGCAAATTTAAAGTCGGCCTCAATTTGTGGCCAGATATCTACAGTATTTGTTACCAAAACACCACTTGGATTGCCACGATCGTACATTTTTTCATCCAAGTAAGGAACATTACCCCACATTTTTTTTGCTTCAAAATGATAGTGCCCTCTTAAGAAACGCGCCTCTGCTAAAGCGATTGTTTTTTCGCTTGCTGTCATGTCTTTTACAGCAGGGTCGTTAGCAATTTGAATTGTCTCATTGCAACGAGAGATAGCATCATATAAATGTTGCCATTTTCCTCTAAGATGTGTATTATCTGAAAGCCAGTTGTACTGCTCTAAAAAGCTTTGCTCGGGTTGGTCGCCTGCATCTGTTCCTTTATAAGAGTCATCTGAAACGACACCTCCAAAAACCCAATTGTCTACAGAGCCATGCCATTGTGTAGTACCAGATCCAACACCATCCAATAAAGAATAAGCACCAACTAATAAGGCATTTACACCCGTTTTACTTTTTAATTGCTCGCCACTGGCTACACCCTGAGGGCCAACTTCCAAGAAATTTTTCTGACATCCAACAGCCATAATAATGACTAGTGCCAGAAGTAAAGTTATTTTTTTCATATTGATCAGTTTTAAATTTATGATTTATTTAAAATTTAAGTCTTATGCCTAACATAAAAGATTTAGCAGTAGGATATGCTCCTTCGTCTATACCCATATGGTAGTCTTGGTTATCATTTCCAGAGGTACGCAAGTTAATGTCTGGGTCATAGCCTGTATATTTTGTAAGCGTAAATAGGTTTTGACCTTGTACATAAATTTGTGAAGAGGAGAAGATACCAAACTTCTTCATAACAGATTCAGGAATAGAATAAGTTAATTGAAGGTTACCCAATCTCATATAAGAACCATCTTCAATGAAGTAAGAAGAAACCTGTTGACTTGTTGCGTCACTAGAATTCAACCTTGGTAATAATGGATTAGCAGTTTCGCCATAAGAACCATATAGCATTCTTTCAGAACGATTTCCTTGGAATACATTGAAGTCGGTCCAGTAACGAACATAGTTGAAGATATCTCCACCCTGTTGTCCTTTTAGAAATATAGCTAAATCAAAGTTTTTATACCCTGCAGTCAAATTCACACCATAAATAAAATCTGGATGTGGATTTCCTAATATAGTTCTGTCTGCAGCAGAAATGATACCATCTTTATTCACATCTCTGAAATTAAATACACCCTCTCTTGTGTAAGTTCCAAATTTTGGTGCAGAAGCTGCTTGCTCAGCAGTAAGAATACCATCTACTATATATCCATAGAAGCTAGAAATAGGGTATCCTTTTTTAGATGCAGAGATTGAAGGAAGACGGGTAGTAAAACCAAATAAAGTTGCATTTGGGTCGTCATTTAATTTAATGACTTCGTTTTTATAGCGACTCAAATTTACGTTAATAGAATAACGTAATTTACCAGCCATCGCCTTATCAGTCCAAGTTAAATTCAAATCGATACCCGTATTGCGCATAGTACCTATATTAGTAAATGGAATGGTACCTTGTCCTTGAGCTCTTGCTATTGCAATTTGTGCAAGCATATCTGAAGTTTCTCTAGTGTACCAATCTAATACTACATCTAATTTATTTTTTAATAAAGATGCATCAAAACCAATATTGGTGGAAGTAGTGGTTTCCCATTTTCCATTCGCATTTCCAAACTGTGTTAAATCGAAACCAGCGGAAACTGAAGTTCCTGAACCACTAATATCATAACCATTGTTTGCTGGATCTGCTGTATATAAAGTATAAGCATTGTATACGTTAGGGATTAACTGATTACCTGTTTTACCCCAACCAGCTCTTACTTTTAGATCTTGCAACCAAGAAATATTGTTCAATGCCTTTAATTCTGTCAAACGAACACCAAAAGATCCTGCAGGGAAAATGCCATAGCGATTTGCTTCAGCCAAACGTGAAGAACCGTCTCTACGAACGGTGAAGTCACCTAATAAGAAATTATTATAATCATAATTCACTTTTGCGAATTGAGAAAATAACCTAGTTCTAATTGCACCGCTTCCTGCATTGGCTAAACCTGCAGCAGAACCTGCGTTAAGATAACGATAACCCTCATCATCAAATGTGAAGTTACTTCTGCTAGCATTAAAACCAAATCCATAGGTACTCACGGCTTCCGTTCCTACAAGCACATTGAAATTGTGTGCACTCTTTATGGTGGTATTATAGTTTAATGTATTGTACCATGTCCATGAGTTATCATAATTATTGAATACATTCAGACTATTGGTATTTCTTGGTTCTGCTGCTTCAATGTTTCTAATGAAATACTCTGAGCGGTTAAAGTTATTATACTCTATTCCAATACTTGAACGCGCCTTTAAGTTTTTCATAAGAGCAACTTCAGCAAATGCATTTCCAAATACGTGGGTGCCCAGTGTTTTGTTGTCCTTGTCTCTGTACAAGCCTGCCAATGGATTGGTAGCATTTCCTAGGTTTAAACCTCGAGGTCCACCAAAGCCATTAAAAGGAGAAAGATTAGTTCCGCCAAGTGCTGCTGGGCCACCAGTTATGTCGTAAACAGGAATTATAGGATGAATACGAAGGGCAAGCATTATAGGATTTGACTCATTGTTATTATTAATACCCGCTCTTTCGTCATAAGAAAAAGTTAGGTTTTGACCAACTGTAAATTTCCCTTGAGTGAATTCGGTATTAGCACGAATTGAATAACGCTCATAATTAGTATAACTAAGAATACCATCTTGTTTAAAATAGTTTCCTGAAAAGGAATACTTTGCTTTGCTTGTAGCACCAGAAGCACCAATTTGATAATTAGTTATAGAAGCGGGATTAAAAATCACATCCTGCCAATCGGTACCTGCTTGATTGGCTTTATTGATGTTAAATCTTGTTTTTCCTAATTCAGGATTATTAATATCATTTGTGTAAGAAGCTGGATCAGGAGCTGAACCAAAAAGGTTAGGGAAAATATAGTCCGCCATTGTCACCCCTCCACTTTCAGTGAAGCGATATTGAGCCGATGGAGAACTAATCCATGGCTTATTACCTGCTCCCACATTTGATTTAAATAGATATTTACCTAGTTCTTCTGCGTTAAGCATGTCTAGCATCTTACCAGCGGTTTGTGTTCCCGAATACATTTCAAAAGTAATTTTAGGCTCGCCAGTCTTACCTTTTTTAGTAGTAATAATGATTACTCCATTTGCAGCACGAGAACCATAGATAGAGGCAGCAGAAGCGTCTTTTAATACTTGCATTGACTCAATATCATATGGGTTAATTTGATTGAGGTTACCTTGCGTAGGAACTCCATCAATTACATATAAGGGACTATTATTATTAATTGTACCAAACCCCCTGATACGTACCATGGTTCCACCACCTGGAGAGTTGTCATTACCAACCACCACACCAGCAGCTTTTCCTTGTAACATTTGCGCCACACTTGCAGTAGGGGTAGCTTGAAGATCTCTAGCAGAAACTACTGCAACGGCACCGGTAATATCCTTTTTTCTTTGTGCAGAATAACCAGTAACCACGACCGATTGAAGCATATTAACGTCCACGTCAAGTTCAACATTTAAGGTTCCAGTGGTAACTTTTACGTCTTTACCAAGGTAACCATTGTAATAGAATGCCAAAGTTTTTTGGTTGGCATTTGCAGTTAATTTGAAATTTCCTTCTGTGTCTGTTGTGGTTCCAAGATTAGAACCCTTGATTAATATTGACACTCCGGATAAAGGCAATTTAGTTTCAGCGTCTATAACTTTACCAGATACAGTTTGCTGTGCCATAGCAAACATTGTAGATAGAGTTAGTACAAAAGTCAAACTAAACAGTCGAATTAACCTTAAGTAAGGTGTTGTGTTTCGCATATAATTTATTTTAGTTAAAAATTTACTATACAATTTAGGATAATTATGAATATGAATAAAATAAATATATTAACAAAATGTTGTGCATTTTACACTGCCAAACTTTTAAACAAAAAAAGGGTGGCTACATGCTAAAACGCTCTTTTTTCGTAGACTTTATTCTATTAACTAGTTAGATTTCAATAGTTTAATTAATGCGCTTCAATCGAATCATATAAAATTCTAAATCATCAGCTGCGTTTAGAATAGTTGCTTTTGCACTCATTATTCCTTTTCCTTTTGGCAGCATAATGCGCCCCAAGTTTAAGGGTTTAAAATCTTTTAGAAAAGATTCATCTCTTTTAACTCTATCGTTTTGAACACCAATAAGAGGCATATCATTTGCTACAATAATTGGTTTAGTGACAGAACTGTTTTGAAAACTTAATTCAATTTTTGTACCAATATTTTTTTCGGAACAAGCGTAGTAAAATTCAATTTCGAATTCCCCTTTTTCTAGTACTTCTATATTCCACAATATACTATCCTCTGTACTGCGCCATTGCTTATAATAACTATCATTAGGATGAATGCTTGAACGAACAATATTACCTCTCGCATTGGCTTCTGAGGCAGGTAAAACATCATTGATAAATAGTGGATCGCCAATGAGTAAAGGTCTTTCATCTGTGAGAGGCATTGCTGCAACCACCTCATTTTCCCATTGTTTCTTTTTAAATAAAATATCATTGTAGGATGCAGGATATATTTTTGCAACATCAGTTGTTTGCGCGCTATCACGAATCATATCATAGAGTTGATTGCTGGCATCTAATCGATACTGTGTTGTGCGAATGCTGGTTTTGCCATTCCAATAAGTGGGTATAAATCTGTTTTGTAAAGCACTTGGGTTTTGGCCCATTAATAAGGGCGTTAAGTTAAGTCCGTCAAAAGATTTTATTGTTTTGTATTGTACGCCAGACAAGCCAAGCAAAGTGGGTAGTAAATCAATGCTGCCCGATAGGTTCTCTATTTTTTGAGATGCTTTGATGGTATTTTTCCATTGTATGATTAACGGCGACCTTATGCCCCCTTCGTCAGTGGTGCCTTTGATACCTTTCATACCTGCATTCCATCTATTGCCATTAGGACCGTTATCAGAAAAATAAACGATGATGGTATTTTCAATTAAATTTAATTTTTCTAACAATTCTATAATCTTACCTACATTCCAATCTAAATTTTCATTCATCGCTAATACAGCCTTTGTATGTTCAACATCTTCTTTATTAGGTACTGTTCCTTTTTGTACTAATATTTTATCTTTATATTTTTGCCAGTATTCATCAGGAACCTGCATGGGGCTGTGTGGTGTATTATATGCGAAATAAGCAAGGAAAGGTTTTTTTTGGTTTTGTTCTATAAAATCTAATCCATGTTGTGTTAAATTATCTGTGATAAACCCCTTTGCTTGAACTATTTTTCCATTCATTTGCAATTGAGGATCAAAATAGTTTCCTAAATGCCCAATCGTAAATCCGTAAAATTCTTGAAACCCTCTTGCATTTGGATGATAAGGTCCTTGCGCACCATTATGCCATTTTCCAAATAGCCCTGTTGCATAACCCCGTTTTTTAAAAATATCAGCTATGGTAACTTCATCCAAGTTTAATCTTTCTTTACCAGAAGCTACTCCATTCACGCCGCCTCTTAGATGGTATCTACCCGTAAGGAACTCTGCCCGAGTTGGAGAGCAAACGGGGCTTACATAAAAGTGGTTAAAAAAAGCACCGCGCTTTGCCATTTGATCTATGTTCGGTGTAGATGCCGCCTGGTTTCCAGTAAGACCAAGATCGCCCCAGCCTTGGTCATCAGCAAGTATGACAACTATATTAGGGGGTTGAGAAGTGGAAGGTTGCGCAATACCGATTGTGTAAAAAAGAAACAGTAAGACTACCTTAATTTCATATTTACGGGATCCCATTTGATAATTTTTTTAGTAAAATAACTCTCATTGCAAGCTAATGCAGGAGCTGCTGCTCTAAATCCAAAAACCGCATCTTCTGTTACTGGCTTGCCTGTTCTTACTGCATCAAAGAAATTTGTAAAATGATCTAAATTAGCATTATACCCCATGGGTGCTTTAAAAATAATATCTTCTTTTGTTTTTCTTTTTCTTTGTTCTACTGTCCATTTTGCATCATACTCTTTTTGCATTTCTTCTTGTATACTTTTTGAGAAAGTAAATAAAGAATCGCCCCCTCCACCAATACCAGGCGCCTCAGGCATGATGCTATGTTTTATAGTAAGATTATTACCAGCTACTTCTATAAGCCCTTCAGAACCCACTAATCTTATTACTTCTTGACCACCAGTACCACTAATAAAATTCACTTGCAATGTCATTAAGAAAGCAGCATGCTCTTTAGTTTTTGGATATTGTAGCACACCTGACATTACATCTGGTAAATTTCTACCATCATTCCAGTAACTAAATTGACCTGTGCTATAAATATTTTCAGGGCCATAAGAATTGGTGATGAAATGTGATCCACTTAACAAATGCACAAATAAATCTCCTGCCACACCTGTGCCAACTTCTTTAAACGCTCTCCACCAGAAAAATTTCTTGGCATCAAATTCCATTTTGGCGGTAGCCTCAATAAAAGTGTCCCAATTTGTGGTCATGGCATTTGCATCTTTAGGTATGGTATACTCCCAGGCACCAATAGAACTTTGTCTGTCATATACTGCATTGACCATATTCAATTCTCCAATTTCTCCTGCAGCCAATAATTCTTTTGCTTTTGCATAACCAATACTGCTTACTCTTTGGCTTCCTACTTGTAATACTTTACCCGATTTTTTTACAGCTTCTATCACTGGAACACCTTCGCTAATTTTATAAACCATTGGTTTTTCACAATACACATGCTTACCTTTTGCTAAGGCGTCTATTGTAATACGTGCATGCCATACATCGGTAGTGCAAATTAATACGGCGTCAATATCTTTTTTGTCTAGTAAATCCTTATAATTAATGGTGGTATACAATTCTTTTCCAAATTCTTCTCTTGCATTTTCTAACCTTCCAGTATATAGATCACAAATACCTGCTAATTCAACACCAGGTACTTTGAGTGCTGTTCTTAAATCGTTGTGGCCTTGTATGCCATATCCGATAACACCAATTCGTATCGTATCGTTTGATGAAATTTTTCTATTATATATTAGCATACGTTCTTCCGCATGCGCATTTGCTGCCAAAGAAGATAGGGGCGAAGCGGCTGCTAAAAAACTAGTTACACCAATTTGTTGTAGAAATTTTCTTCTTGAATTTAAACTGTCGTTTTTCATAGGTAGAATTTATTAATTTAAATATAGCATTCAAACATTGTCTAGCTTACTTATTTTTTGGGTGCTGGGAGAAAACCACTCTTGCTTAGGTCTTCAAATAATTTCTTTACTTTTTCTGTACCGTTTAAAGGATTTATGTCATAGTAAAAGTATAGTTCTTCATCGGTTCTATGCATGGCATTTTCTTGAATAGCTCCTTGTGATTTATATTCTGCAATTGTCCAGTCTGCTACAATTTTGTAGCTTAATTTATCGTTTTCAGCAAATCTATAGGCCCTATTTAATCTAAATGGAGGAACATTCGTATTAATTTTACTTATGTCAATGCCTGGTATTCCTGTCAAAACAGGGTCGGCATTACCATTCATCTTAGAGGCTCCTGCAATAATAATTGGCTTCTTACTGCCTTTATAACGCTCAACTGCTCTTAGGCCCATGATAACAGAAGTAATATGGTGACCATGTTGTCCTGTTCTTGGAGACATAGTAATAATAAAATCATATTCTCTTTCTGCAAGTAATTTGTCTAATCTTTTTTCGATGTAACTAATATCCCAATTTTTACCATATAAATAAGGCTCATAATTAGTAGAATAAAGGTCGTCTGGTTGTTCCATAAAATAAATATTTCTTACCCCAAGTATTTTAGCAACATTTATTATTTCTTGTTTTCTAATAATAGCAATATGGGTTCTAGCTACAATGGAATCCGTCAAGTTTATGCCATAATAAATTGCGCCTAGTTGTGCATCCGCAAAACCCCCAGCACCATCAGTCATTACAGCCATATCAACAGTGCCTTTCAATTCTTTGGTTATTTTAAACATTGCAACAGAAATGGAACTCTCATCATCTGGATGTGCAGTAATTACCAATACTTTCGGACCTTGTGCAGAAGCAGATAATCCAATAAGTAAAAACGATAAAAAGAAAATAGTTTTTTTCATAAATAAGTTTTTTGTTAAAAATTAAATATAAGATGCCATGAATTATTAATTGATCTAATTTAGTCTATACAAGTTATAAAGTTTTTGCATCTGAGGCAATTTTAATTTTTAATTCCACCCCGCACCATTTCCTGTATTTGAATTCGCAGGTTCGGTCTAAGCTATGGTTTTACCCTCCTTAAATTAATTTATGGATGCAGCTACAATAAGATGATTGAGTATGTAACTATTAGGAGATTAATGAATTAGGTAATGAAAAGCAAACCGATATTATGATGAAACTAGCATTATAAAAAACTTATAGCAAGGCTTTAAATAATTCTTCTAATTTACGCTCATCTAATTGTCCATTGGTTCTTACACTACTGCATAAGTCAATGCCATATGGTTGCACATGATCAATGGCCATTCTAATATTGTCTTTATTAATGCCTCCTGCTAAATAGGTAGGAATACTAATATTTTCTCTAATTTTTTTACTTAAATCCCAGTTATGTGTTTTGCCTGTTCCTCCTAATACCTTGGTAGACAAATTAGGATTACCACTGTCTAGTAAAATAGCATCTACCCATTCTGCTATTTCAATAGCTTCTTGAACAGCCTTCTCATCCAACACATGAATTACTTGAACCAGTTTAACATGAGGTATGGCTTCTCTTATTTTATGATATTCACGGCCACTTAAGGCATCAACCATTTGAATAGTAGTTGTATTGACTTTATTGTGGTGTTCAATAATTGCTTCAGCTGTTGTTTCACTGGTTAATAAAAAACTATCAATGGGAGGAATTACGGTTTTGGCTATACTATTAATAAGTTCATCTGTGATAATGCCAGGGCCACTGGGCATTCTTCCCACCAAGCCAATAGCTGCGGCGCCGTGCACAATTGCTAATTTAGCTTCTTCAATACTACTAATGCAACAAATTTTTACTTTAATCTTCATGATGAAATATATATTGAAGCAGGTTTATTTATCATTCAATCCAACGCCAAATCCAAACATTGCAGCAACCAAGGCTAGGTGAATAATCATAACTGCCTTTTGCCAAGTTGGTCTGTCATTCCATTTTTGTTCTGGATTGAAAGGATCAAATGCCAATCCTATACCTAAAGATGCTGCTGCTTGAACATAGTCTTTAGCGAAAATGGCTTGGTATAAGCCTAATAATAAAAAACCAATGTAGAGGTACTTGCTGAAAGGTGCGTTCATTTTGAGTCTATTTGATTTAGACCAAAATTAAAAAAATGTCTCTATTTAGAAAAAAATAGTGAAGAAAATATGTTGCAGCAAATGGAAAATAATATTTAAACTAAAGGAGCAATGTCCTTAAGGCCTTCTTGTTGCCTTGCTCTTTCCCAATTATCCATTAATTCATTTTGATGAATGGCTGTCCACTCTGAAACTATTGCTAAAACTCTAGATGGAAGATACCCACCAATGATTTCATTTTTTTCAATATCAATGATGCCTTCAAAATCAGCATACACTGCATGAAAGTGAGGGGGATTGTGATCCCTATAAAACATACGAATAATAACGCCTAGAAAATAACTAATTTGTGGCATGAGATAATTTTGGACTGAGAATTTCTCCAAAATTTTTACCAGTTAATTCGGAATAAATAGTAGTAGCATCAATTTCAAGTTCATTTGACCAAGCAATTGAATACCCATTTGTATAAACCTTAGCGAATTCACTTTTATCTTGAAGCACTTTGAAAATACCTTTGTCAACCAAATCATTTAATTGAATAGTTCCAGATACACCATCTTCAAATTTGATGCTAATGGTGTAATCAAACAGATATTTAACTTCTTAAACTTTC
>CALDSE010000007.1 GCA_937911175.1 uncultured Sediminibacterium sp. | reverse complement strand
GCCTTTAACAATTTGTGCATTGTTCTTTACAGCAGTATTAGGGGTATTATCTTTCCCCGTATTATTGTCTGGTTTAATTTTATTAATTTTTGATAGAAACTTTAATACTAGTTTTTATCTATCTGATATTTTTGTGAATGGAGTAGGTGCTTTATCTAATGAAGGCGGATCTGCTATTTTATATCAACACTTATTCTGGTTCTTAGGTCACCCTGAGGTTTACATTATCTTATTACCAGCCTTGGGTATGGTATCTGAGATTATATCTGTGAATTCTCGTAAACCTATCTTTGGTTATATGGCCATGTTGGGTTCTTTATTTGCTATTGCCATTCTAGCCTTCTTAGTTTGGGCGCACCATATGTTCGTTACAGGATTAAATCCATTCTTAGGATCGGTATTCGTTCTTTTAACTTTATTAATTGCAATACCTTCTGGTATTAAAGTATTTAACTGGTTAACTACTTTATGGAGAGGTAATATTCGTTTCACGCCAGGTATGTTATTCGCTATCGGATTTGTAAGTTTATTTATCTCTGGTGGTTTAACAGGTATTTGGTTGGGTAACGCTGCTTTAGATATTTATTTACACGATAGTTATTTCGTAGTAGCGCATTTCCATATTGTAATGGGTGTGGCTTCTATGTTTGGAATGTTTGCCGGTGTATACCACTGGTTCCCTAAAATGTATGGTCGCTATTTAAATAATTCATTAGGGTATATTCACTTTTGGGTGACAATAGCTGGTGCTTATTTAATTTTCTGGCCAATGCATTACCAAGGTTTAGCGGGTATGCCACGTCGTTATTTCGATTTTAGCATTTGGGAAAGTTTCAAACAATTTGCTGATTTAAATCGTTTTATTAGTACAGTAGCAATGATTGTTTTTGCAACACAAATTTTATTCTTAATTAATTTCTTCTATTCAATATTCAAAGGACGTAAAGTAACGGTGTTGAATCCTTGGGAAGCAAATACTTTAGAGTGGACTACACCTATTAATCCTGGTCATGGTAACTGGCCTGGTGAAATACCAGAAGTACACCGTTGGCCATATGATTATGGTAAAGATGGACATGAATTTATTCCACAAACCACACCAGTGGGTGCAGATGAAACTGATACACACTAATTAAAATATTCAGTTATTACAATGCCCTGATTTCAGGGCATTGTAATTTGATAATAATTTCTACTTGAAACAAACACTTACTAATTACGCGCAGTTAATGAAATTCACCCTGAGTTTTACAGTGGTGTTTACTTGTGTAATTTGTTATATGTTGGCACCAAAGGTGATGACCTATGATTGGCCCATGATTTTACTTTTAACCTTTGCGGGTTTATGTATTACAGGAAGTGCGAACGCTATTAACCAAGCGGTAGAAAAAGATACCGATGCACAAATGAAGCGTACGGCCAATAGGCCTGTGGCTTCTGGTAGAATGTCTCAACAAACGGCTTATACTTTTGCCATTATTACAGGTGTGCTTGGAGTAGCTATTATGTGGAAGTATTTTAATTTTTCTTCAGCACTACTTTCTGCTTTTAGTTTATTCTTATATGCTTTTATTTATACGCCACTAAAAAAAATAAATTCAATTGCTGTTTTAGTAGGTGCTTTTCCTGGAGCCCTTCCTTGTTTAATTGGATGGGTAGCAGGCAACGACGATTTTGCCTATGCAGGCCTTGCATTATTCTTAATTCAATTCATTTGGCAGTTCCCCCATTTTTGGGCCATTGCTTGGGTAACACATGCCGATTATTCTAGAGTAGGTTTTAAATTATTACCTGCTAAAGAAGGGCCTACCCGTTTTACCGCACTACAATGTATTATGTATGCAGTGCTTATGATACCTATTGGTCTTCTTCCTTATTATTTAAACCTAACTGGACAAATAAGTATGTGGGTTTTATTAGTCGCTAATATTTTTATGGTCGTACAATGTGTAAGACTGTATCAAAATATGGGCGTGCCTGCTGCAAGAAGAGTAATGTTTAGCAGTTATATTTATTTACCCGTTGTTTATTTAGCCTTACTCGCAGATAAATTATAAAAATTATATTATGGAAACAACATTAAACACAAAAAATAAAATACATCCACATAAGATGTATTTATATGCAGGACTAGGCAGCATTGTAATGATGTTTGCTGGATTAACCAGTGCCTATATTGTAAAAAAGAGCCAGGCCAATTGGTTGGATTTTGAACTCCCTAAAGTATTCTTTATTGCGACCGTGGTTATTTTACTAAGTAGCTTTACCATGCAAATGGCGGTCAAAAAGGCCAAAGAAGGCCTTCAAAAACCTTACCTTAGTTTTTTGAGTATTACGGCTATTTTAGGCGTGGTTTTTATGGTTTTACAGTACCAAGGCTTCATGGCACTTCAGGCCAATAATATCGCTTTAACGGGTGCAAGAAGCAATTCAGCAGCCTCCTTTTTGTTCGTTATTACCCTTTTGCACCTATTACACGTTTTAGGTGGGGTGATCGCCATTTTTGGGGTGCGTTTTAAGTCTTTGTCGGCCAAAAACAACATAGAAAATACCATGCCGGTAGAATTGGTATCCACCTACTGGCATTTTGTAGATATACTTTGGATTTACCTTTTTGTCTTCCTTCAATGGATTGGATAAAAGGGCTAATTTGTTAAAGATAAATACAAAAAAACCCGGTTTTTTGATACGAATATCCTTGATAGCCAATATTTTTGCACTGAAATAGAAATTGAACATGTCAACAACAACAACCGCTTCGCCAAATGAAGCAAAATTGTGGGGAGGAGGAAAAAGCCCTTTTAATTCTGAGTACGGAAAAGTAATGATGTGGTACTTTTTAATGAGTGACGCCTTTACTTTTGGTGCTTTTTTAATCTCTTATGGTACAGTCCGTTTTTCAACCAACGGATGGCCTAACTCTAACGAAGTTTTTAAAAGTTTCCCATTTGCGCCAGAAGGAGTAAATGCACCCTTGGTCTTTGTAAGTATCATGACTTTTATATTAATCATTAGCTCTGTGACCATGGTATTAGCAGTACATGCTGGTAAGAATATGGACAAGCAAGGTGTGGTGAGAAATATGATTTTAACAATTATAGGTGGTATCGCTTTTTTAAGTTGTCAAGCTTGGGAGTGGAATCATTTATTTCATGAAGGTGCTTGGTGGGGAGCGAATCCTTTTTTAAATGCCGATGGCACTGCGAGCACTACTAATTTTACCAACTTCTTTTTTACCATTACAGGTTTTCATGGCTTCCACGTATTTAGCGGGGTAGTTATTAATATCATTATGTTAATCATGACACTGATGGATAAGTTTGAACAAAGAGGTCATTATTTAATGATTGAAAAGGCAGGTTTATACTGGCACTTTGTAGACTTAGTTTGGGTATTTGTATTTACTATATTTTATTTATTATAATTAGCATTCAAAAATTTATATGTCACATTCACACACAGACCAAGAAGCGCATAACGCAGAAGCGATGGCGGAAATTAAAAAAGTAACGATCATTTTATCGGTATTTACTATTGTAGAATTAATCTTAGGTTTCTGGATGATTAGCTTGACTTCAGAAGCTTTAATATTAGCTATTAAGGGAACCATTGTTATTTTAATGATGGCCAAGGCTTTTTATATTGTTGCTTATTTTATGCACTTAAAGCATGAAGTAAAAAACTTAATCATGACCATTGTGGTGCCATTGTTATTATTCGTATGGTTTATTGGCGCTTTTTTATGGGATGGTAGTTCATTCAGAAATTTACGTAATAATTACAATCCATATTTTAAAGAACAAGCTACTATTAAAGTAGAAAAGAAGGAGCACGGAGCAGCTAAGCATGAGGCCAAAGATGCAAAGCATGAAGCACCTGCAGCAAAACATGAAACTATTGGATCAGGCCATGAAACTGCTAAACCAGAAGTAGAACCCTATTACTAAATAGTAGCTCGAGGGCCCTATTATAAGAAATTAAACCACCTCGATAACAGAGGTGGTTTTTTAAATATTTAAGATGTCTAAGAAATCCATTTATGGTTTATTGATTGCACTGGTAATACCAGTAGCCTGTTACCTATGGTTAAAATCGTCCAGCGATACAGCCGTTATCATGCCTCGCCATTATTTATTAGACTCGGTTATTGAGCAAGTAGTGGATGGCAAACAAAAATCGGATAGTATTTGGCATAAAACCAAGAATATAGAATTAGTAAATCAATTAGGTGATACGGTTCATTTATATGATCAGCAAGGAAAAATAATTATACTTGATTTATTTTTTACAAGCTGTGGAAGTATATGCCCCAAGCTTACTAATAATATGAGTAAGCTGCAACAGTCTTTTACAAGAGGGGGAGATACACGCAAAAAGGTAGACACTTCTATTGTTCATTTTATGTCTATCAGTGTTGACCCTAATAGAGACAGCGTTCCTGTATTAAGGGCCTATGCCAATAAAACGGGCGTCATTGCCGACAACTGGTGGCTACTAACAGGTAATCGCGATTCTATTTATAAGTTTGCTTTTGAGGAATTGAAAGTAGATCAATTTAGTCAAGAACCTATTAGCCCCGATTTTGTACATACCAGCCGTTTTATTTTAATAGATAAAAAAATGCAAATTCGCGGCTACTATAATGGATTAGACTCTGCTTCGCTTTTAAAACTTGCCAAGGATGTAGGGTATTTAATGCTAGAAAAAGACAAGACTAAGAAGAATAAAATATTTCAAGACATTGTAGACCTAAGCTGGCTATGGCTAGTAATAGCCTTACTAGTGAGTTGGTTTGTTTACTATTTTACAAAGACAAGATTAAAAAATTAATATTCATTATATGAACTGGAATGAATTTAAAACAAAATATAAACAAGAAATTAGAGTAGGAATAGTTGTTTTAATAGCAACTATAGCAATTAGTATCCTGAAGGATATTTTAAAATCATAAATAAAATTGTATGTTAGCACCTGTAATTAAAAAGAACGATAAGCAAGCAAAATTATTAATTGGAATATTTTCAGTAGTAGTACTTGTAGCAGTTAGTTTTTTAAGCAAGTTTACTATTACTGTTGAACTCCCTTTTGACAAACATATATTCGCATTACTAAACGCTTTATTAAATACGGCAGTAGCCTTTTTATTGGTAGCTGCTCTTGTAGCGGTGAAGCAAAAAAACTATGCTGTTCATAAAAATATTATGCTTACAGCATTAGTATTTTCGGTTTTATTTTTAGTGTCTTATATAGCACACCATTTATTGGCAGGAGAAACGAAGTTTGGTGATACCGACCACGATGGAATAGTGAGTATTGCAGAACAAGCAGTGGTAGGTAATTTAAGAGCCTTCTACTTTGTTTTATTATTTACCCATATTATTTTAGCGGCTACTAGTTTGCCCTTTATATTATTTACAGCCTACCGCGGCTTAACTAGCGAATTTGCAGAACATAAAAAAATAGCTAGAAGAATTTGGCCTATTTGGTTTTATGTAGCAGTCACTGGGCCCTTGGTATACTTAATGATATCGCCTTATTATAGCTAGGTTAATATAGCTATGCGTAATTAGCAGTTTTTATTTTATTAAAGTCCTAATTCTTTAATGGGATCCCAGAAATGTTTTTCGAAATCTATAATGGTTTCGTTTTTCACTTTTATTTTTTCCTTTTCTAAAAGCGTTTGCATAGTAGTAGGGGTTTCAAAATGCGCCTTACCACTTAGCATTCCATTTCTATTTACCACTCTATGTGCAGGCACTTTAGGTTTTACCCCATGTGATGCATTCATTGCCCAGCCTACCATACGCGAGCTTCCACCAGTACCTAAATACTTTGCAATAGCTCCATAACTAGT
>CALDSE010000006.1 GCA_937911175.1 uncultured Sediminibacterium sp. | reverse complement strand
GAAATAGGAGAAGCCAAATCACGCCTATTCAATATTTTATTTTTGATATGAAAAATTTCATCCACCAATCCAAAAAATTGTTTCTTCACTCTTCCTTCTGCATTAAAGGCCTTGATAATTCTTAAACCTGTTAAAGTTTCTTCCATCTGAGATAAAATCTCACCCCATTTTACTTGGGCTTTATTGGTATGTTTTTTCAAACTTCTACCAATGCGGCCAACAATTAAACCAGCTAAAGGAAGTAGTATAAAAACAAAAAAAGTAAGTTTAACACTTATAATAAATAAGAAAATAAGTATGCCTATAATATTCAAAGGCTCTTTTATTAAACCTTCTAATGCACCAATCACAGAATTTTCTAATTCAGTGATATCGTTAGAGGATCTACTTAAAATATCTCCTTTGCGTTGTTCTGTAAAATAGCCAATAGGCAGTTTTAATATTTTTTCATACAAGAGTCTGGAATATTTACGCGTTACTCCGTTTCTGATAGGTGCTAAAAAATAAAAAGATAAATAAAGAAATAGGTTCTTTAAAAAAATAGTAATTACAATAGCCAAGCAAATCCAGCCTAGGGCAGTTACTTTTCCATGCTGGGCTATACTGTTTTGCAAAAAGCCATAAATGATTTCTTTGATGTTCGCAGACCCGCTACCTGCGGTCGTGGTTTTTACAGCACCTGTTAATTCGCTGCTTCCAAAGATAAGGTCCATAAAGGGCATGAGCATACCCAAGGAAAACAAGCCAAACACTATAGATAAGGTAATAAATAGGCTATACCAAGCCATATAGGCCTTGTATTCTCTGATATAACTTATGATGCGAATAAATTTCTTCATATTCAAAATTATTCCCGCAGAATAATGAGCAAAGTAACTAATTTTACAGCGAATCAACGATTTTGATTATGGAGGAAGGAAAAAGACAAAAACAGGTGGCCGGGGCCATTCAGAGCGCCCTGAACGATATTTTCTTAAAATTAGGGCTTACTAATTTACAGGGAGGGATGATTTCCATCTCTTCTGTGAAAGTGACCCCCGATTTATTAGAGGCTAGAATTTATTTGAGTTTATTTCAGGTAAAGGATACAGAAGCTTCTTTTAAGAAAATTCAATCACAGGCATGGGAAATCAAGAAGCATCTTTCTGATACCATGAAGCATCAATTAAGACGCATTCCTGTATTGCAATTTTACTTAGATGATACATTGGATTATGTTTTTAAAATGGATGAGATTCTAAAAAATTTATAAGTGCATTTTTTATTTGCATGGCGTTATTTTAGAGGAAAATATAATTTTCAAGCAATTCAAATGATTGCCTGGGTAAGTGTTGTGGCTATTGCAGTAGGCACTGCTGCCCTTATTATTGTACTAAGTGTTTCCAATGGATTTACAGAAGTCGTTAAAGGTTTGTATGCCGACTTTTACGCCGATGTACGCGTAACACCGGTGGAAGGAAAATTTTTTTCCATGAGGGACGCTCCTTATCAAAAATTAGCATCTATAGAGGGCGTAAGGGCCGCGAGTAAAGTGGTGGAGAGTAGGGCCTTGCTCGTAAAAGGCGATTTACAATCGGTGGTACTTGTAAAAGGGGTAGATAAAAATTACAGCAAAATAAATAATGTAGCTAAGTATATGAAGCGTGGCCAATACATTATGGGCGATATGGAAAATCCTATTTTGTTATTAGGCATTGGAGTTGAACAGAAGCTGGGTTTGTTTCGTTCTTTTATTGGCGACACATTACAACTCTATGCAGTCAATAGATCGGGTAAGGCCTTTACCGATATCAATCAATTGAATAATTTAACTGCAGTACAAGGTGGCGCTTTTTCAGTACAGCAAGAATTTGACGACCAGTATGTGTTTACTAATTATTCTTTTGCGCAGTATTTATTTGATTTAGATACTAGCCAGTATTCGGCTATTGAAATGGCTGTTCTGCCCAATAAAAAAGAGCAAGTAATAGCTGAAATAAAAAAACAATTAGGTACCGGGTTTCAAGTAAAAGATAAGTACCAACAAAATGCCGATCTCTATAAAATAATGCAAATGGAAAAGTGGATCATCTTTGCCATACTTGCTTTAATCATGATAGTGGCTTCTTTTAATTTAGTAGGTGCCTTAACTATGCTCGTTTTAGAAAAACAAAAAGACATTCACGTGCTGCATGCCATGGGTGCTAAGCCCTGGGATATTCAAAAAATATTTTTAATGCTATCGGGTATCATGGCCTTTATGGGCGCCTTAATTGGCGGGGGCTTGGCTAGTTTATTTTGCTTCGTTCAAAATAAATTTCATCTTATAAAATTGGGAGGTAATTCTTTTGTCATTGATTATTATCCTGTAAAACCCATGGCTGAAGACTATATAGCCATTATACTTTTAGTAATGGTGATTGCAATTGCAGCAGGATGGATTCCAGCGCGCAAAGCCTCTGCTCGTCTGTTCGAAAAAATAAGTTAAGCGGAGTAAATCCTAGAAAAATTATGCTTAATTTATCTTGATAGGAGAAACTAAAAAAATCATTAGAGATTAAATACAGGAATTTATATTCTATAAAATTCCTATAGTAAAGAAAATAAAAAGAGAGATTTATTCTAAGATTTATATTTTATAAAATCTTAGAATAAATTAATAGTCTCCTAAGGTTTCTTCTAGCTGTCCTAATGCTTTAGTAAGTTGCTCATCGTTAGGCGCAATACCATGCCACTCGTGGCTGCCTTCCATAAAGTCAACACCCTTACCCATTTCAGTTTTCATTAAAATACAAATAGGCTTGCCTTGTCCTGTTAGTGATTTAGCTTTATCAAGTGTAGCAACTATATTTTCCATATCATGTCCGTCCATATGTAACACGGTCCAATGAAAGGCTTTGAATTTATCTTCTAAACTATCCAATGATAGTACTTTACTTAAAGGGCCATCAATTTGTTGACCATTCACATCCACTGTAGCAATTAAATTGTCTACTTTATTATGTGCAGCAAACATCACCGCTTCCCAAATTTGTCCTTCTTGTAATTCGCCATCGCCATGAAGGCTATAAATAGTTCTATTATCTTTATTGTATTTCTTAGTTAAGGCTGCACCAATGGCTACGCTTAAACCTTGACCCAATGAACCACTCGCAATTCTAATACCTGGTAAATTTTCATGTGTAGTAGGATGGCCTTGTAGTCTTGAATTTATTTTTCTAAAACTGGCTAATTCTTTTACATCAAAATAACCAGACCTAGCTAGTACTGAATAAAATACCGGAGAGATATGACCATTCGATAAAAAGAAAAGATCTTCGTTGATACCATCCATAGAAAAATTAGTATCAATTTTCATTACTTTAAAATAAAGGGCTGTTAAGAAATCGGCACAACCTAGAGAACCACCTGGGTGTCCGCTTTGTTGCGCGTGTACCATTCTTACAATATCTCTTCTAATTTGAGAGGCAATCTTTGTTAATTCTGCAGTTGATTTATTCATAGCTATTCAGTTGGGGGCAAAGATAGAATTCATAGCCTAATTTGTACCGAAAAATTTGGAAAAAAGCCCAAAAAAAGACTTATCAACAATAGCTAGGATTTATTAGCTTTGTAGCCTCAATGAATATGTATGTCAGAAGAATTAAAGAAAGTAACAGTTAGTGCCGAAGCGGGGATGAAAAAGGCCATTAATCACTTAGAAATAGAGATTTCTAAAATTAGAGCAGGCAAGGCTTCTCCTTCTATTTTAGAGGGTATCAATGTCGATTATTATGGTACACCCACGCCTATTAGTCAAGTAGGTAATGTGCAGATATTGGATAGCAGAACACTAAGTATTCAACCTTGGGAAAAAAATATGCTACCCTTAATTGAAAGGGCCATCATGGCTGCCAATATTGGTATTACCCCGCAGAACGACGGAATTCAAATTCGTTTGTTTACACCACCCTTAACAGAAGAAAGAAGAAAGGAATTATTTAAAAAGGCAAGTGCTGAAGGAGAACTAAGTAAGGTATCCATTCGTAATATTAGACGTGATCATATTGAGCAAGTAAAGAAATTACAAAAAGAGGGTTTGAGTGAAGATATTTGTAAAGGAGCTGAAGATGAAATTCAAGTTATTACCGATAAGCATATTGCGCTAGTAGAAAAACATTTAGAATCAAAGGAAAAAGAGATAATGACGGTATAATAACCACCATTTATCTTAAACCTAAGCTTTATAAAATTGAATAAGCCCTAACACTAACTGCGTTGGGGCTTATTTACTATATACACGCCTGCTAGTATAATAAGTAGGCTGCCTATTTGTAAGGAAGAAATAGACTCGCCATAATACAGGCCCCAGGCCACTGCTATAACAGGAATGCCATAAGTAACCATGGAAGCAAAAATAATACTAGACCTTTTAATAAGCATATAAAATAAAATAGAGGCAATAGCAGTACCTACTACACCTAAAGCAATACTTGCCATGGTAGCCTGTTGAACCCCTGGGTTATTAAATGACATGCTAAAATAACCAGTCATATAAAGAATGAAGGCACTAGGAATAATTAAAAGAGCAAAGGCCACAGATGCAATATCAATAGCGCGCATATTTTTTAAATACTTGCCTACCACATTTACATTCAATCCATAAAAAAAAGTGGCTACTAAAACTAAAGAGGCAAAGCTTAGGTTTTGAAAACTAATATTTTTACCTGCTGCAAAAAGTAAACAAAGGCCTATAAAGCCAATAATTACCCCTAGTATTTTTTGTTTATTGATAGGGGTATTAAAAAAAGATAAACCCACTAGTATCGTAAATAAGGGCGTGAGTGAATTTAAAATACCTGCTAAGGAGCTATCGATATTGGTTTCTGCAATACAAAAGAGGTAAGATGGAATAAAATTTCCTAAAAACCCAGATAAAAACACAATGCCCATTTTTTCTTTGGGAATTTTTTTAAAGGAGCTAATAGCAAAGGGTAGTAAAACGAGTCCGGAAAACAGCATTCTTAAAGAAGCTACTTGGTAGGCAGAAAGTGCAGTGAGCCCTTCTTTGATTAGAATAAAGGAACTACCCCAAACGATGGAAAGGATACAAAAAATAGCCCAACTGATGAACTTATTGTTCATGCGTAAATTTTTGGGTAAAGATGCTTCATTTTCACATAAAAGTGGATAAATACTTGCTCAATTGACCATAAATTAATACCGATTCCTTTTCTTTGTAACAATGAACCAGCCAACTAATTACTCAATTAAGGTAGACCAATTTGAAGGGCCTTTTGACCTCTTACTTTTCTTTATTGAAAGAGATGAAATGGATATTTATAATATCCAGATTACAAAAATTATCAACGATTTTTTGCATTTTATCCAAGACCAAGAAAAGGTAAATATTGAACTCAGTAGTGAATTTATTTTATTTGTTTCTACTTTAATGCGCATTAAAGCAAAATTATTATTACCAAGAAAAGAGTTGGATGCCTTAGGCAATGAAATTGATCCTAGACAAGAATTAATTGATAAAATTTTAGAATACAAAAAGTACAAAGAAGCGGCAGTGCAAATGGCCGACTTAGAAGCACTTAGAATGCTGATGATGAAGCGCGGCAATATTCAAAAAGAGATGTCACTTGTAGGAGAAGAAGCCGCTGAAGGAACTGAATTACAAACCGTGACTTTATTTAAATTAATGAAGTCATTTGAAAAAGTAATGACTCGTTTACAAGAGCGTCAAAACAGGCCGGTGCATACGGTGGTTAGATATAATTACACCATGGAAGGCAGCAGGGCTTATTTATTAGACATTGTAAGAGAAGGTAAAACAGTGGCATTTGAAAAAGTATTTGATATTTGCCAAGACAGGGTACACGCCTTATTTTTATTCTTATCCATACTTGAATTATCTCAACAAAAATACATGAAGCTGATGGTGGGTGAGGGACGTAATAATTTCATCATTGAATGGAATGAAAACAGAGAAGATGATTTAGAACCCGGTCATGTAGATAATTTTGATTCTTACGAAACGCCTAATTTAGAATCTTTCAAAGAAGATCCGATTCAAGAAGAGGAAAGAAAAGAGGAGAACTTAGGAGATTTTGATCCAAGCTTAAACTAGGTTTTGCTTAATTTTTTATTACCCTTTAGTTTCTAGTAAACTTTATACTTCAGACATAATCTGCTTACCTAGTAAGGCTTTCACGGCATCGGCAATAGCTATGGCATCGTAATGACACTCATGGTATAATTCTTTTAAGCTTCCGTGTTCAACAATACTATCAGGAATACCTAGCATGGTAATTTTGCTATGGTAATTATGTTCATTCATGAATTCTAAAATGGCAGAGCCCATACCTCCCACAATAGTAGCATCTTCTACAGTGATAATCTTATCATAGTTTTGGAATACTTCATGTAATAAAGCTTCGTCTAAAGGTTTTACAAAACGAATATCGTAATGTGCAGGGTCAATGCCTTCATCTCTTAAATTTCTAATGGCTGTTTGTGCAAAATTTCCAGGATGTCCTAAAGATAAAATAGCAATTTCTTTTCCGTCTTTTAATTTTCTGCCTTTACCAATTCTTATTTCTTCGAATGGTTTTTGCCAATCTATGGTAACACCTTCTCCTCTTGGATAACGAATTACAAATGGCGATTGTATAGTAGGAAGTTGAGATGTATACATGAGATTGCGCAATTCAATTTCATTCATCGGCGCTGCAATAATCATATTAGGAATACATCTAAAAAAAGCGATATCATAACAGCCATGATGTGTAGGTCCGTCTTCTCCTACAAGCCCTGCTCTATCTAAACAAAATACCACAGGTAAATTTTGCAAGGCTACATCGTGAATGACTTGATCATAGGCTCTTTGCATGAAGGAAGAATAAATATTACAAAACGCTTTTATGCCTTGTGTGGCTAAACCAGCACTTAGGGTAACTGCATGTTGTTCGCAAATACCTACGTCGAAAGCCCTGTCAGGCATGGATTCCATCATAAATTTCAAAGAAGAACCACTTGGCATGGCAGGGGTAATACCCATAATAAGCGGATTCGTTTTTGCGAGCTCTACAATACTATGTCCAAATACATCTTGGTATTTAGGTGGCTGAGGGGTTTCAATTTTTTTCTTAATTATCTCACCCGTTAATTTATCAAACAAACCTGGCGCATGCCACTTCGTTTGATCTTTTTCAGCAAGTGCATAGCCCTTGCCCTTCACGGTTAGAATATGTAAAATTTTAGGACCTGGTATTTCTTTTAAATCTTTTAAGGTATCCACCAAGTTCGAAATATTATGTCCATCAATTGGTCCGAAATATCTTAATTGAAGTGCTTCGAATAAATTACTACTTTTTGAGACCATCCCTTTCAAGCCAGCTTCTACCTTGGATGCCATGTCTCTTGTAAAGGTTTTACCAATAGGTAGTTTACCCATCAACTCCCATAACTCATCTCTGAATTTATTATAAGTAGGAGAAGTGCTAATATCGGTTAAGTATTCTTTTAGGGCGCCCACATTAGGGTCAATGCTCATACAGTTATCGTTCAAAATAATCAACACATCGCTATCTGCTACACCTGCATGGTTCATGGCTTCGAAGGCCATACCTGCTGTCATGGAGCCGTCTCCAATAATGGCTACCGATTTTCTATTTTCTTTTTTATACTTAGCGGCCATGGACATGCCTAAAGCTGCAGATATAGAAGTAGAAGAGTGGCCTACGCCAAAAGTATCATACTCGCTTTCGCTTCTTTTAGGAAAGCCACTTAAGCCATTGTATTTTCTATTGCTAATAAACTCGTCGCGACGGCCCGTTAAAATTTTATGTCCATAAGCCTGATGACCTACATCCCATACTAATTGATCATAAGGTGTATTGTACACATAATGAAGGGCTACGCTTAATTCAACCACCCCAAGGCTGGCTGCAAAGTGACCTCCGTGAACGCTTACCACGTCAATAATATACTGGCGTAATTCATCACATACCTGATGCAGTTTTTCCCTGGAAATATCTTTTAAATCTTCCGGAGAGTCAATAGTTTTTAATAATGGTCCAGCCTCAATTTGCATCAGTTCTAATTAGAGTGTAAAAGTAAATTAATAACATAAATAAACACCAAAAGTTTAAAGAGAATTTAGGGCTTGCCGTATAGCCTAGAAATTGACCACTAGTCAATATAATAGGCTTAAAACCTAGTTTAAAGGGGTAAATTTGAACTAGATGAAAAAGCAAAGCTCACTATATTGGATTTGTCAAATTGCAGGCTGGTTTAGCTATGGCCTAACTATTCTATTTTTTGCCTCTATTTTAGACAAAGAATTGAACCCCATTTTTTATCCAAGATTAGCCATTAACTTATCCATAGGCATTTTGTTAACCCATTTGTTAAGGGAGACCATGCACCGTTTTTCTTTGCGTCCGCCCATGCCCTCTAATCAATGGTGGAAATTAGTTTTATTATTATTTGTTTTTTCTATTATCAATAGTTTCTCTACAAGTTATTTAGCGGATATTTTAAAATTATATGAGCCAGGAAGAAATTTTTCTTTATCAAGAAGATTTTTATTTAGTATCATTTTTGATACGCCTATTTTTCTAGTATGGATGTCGGTCTATATATTATGGCATTACATTGAGTTTACCAATACAGAAGAAATTAAGAAAGTAAGATTGGAGACCATGATTAAAGAATTGGAATTAAAAACCATTAAATCTCAAATTAATCCGCATTTTATATTTAACGCTTTAAATAGTATTAGGGCCTTGGTAGATGAAGATCCGAAAAGAGCAAGACAGGCCATTACAGAGCTAAGTAATATTTTAAGAAGTAGTATTCAAGTAGATAAAGTAGAAATTGCAAGCTTGGAAAAAGAGCTTGATATTGTGAAGGATTATTTAGCCTTGGAATACATACGTTTTGCGGATAGATTAAAAATAGTGTATGAAGTAGAGCCAAATACTTTATCCCATCAAATTCCTCCCATGATGTTACAAACCTTAGTGGAGAATGCCATCAAACACGGACTGGGTAAGCAGCCTGGCGATTGCACTATTAAAGTTATTTCTAAATTAGAGAACGATAAATTGGTTTTAATTGTACAAAATACAGGCCTACTTCAAGAAACTGAGAAGGATGGTTTTGGTTTACAAAGTACTAGAGAAAGATTAAATATTTTATACCGTGGCCAAGCCATTTTTGAAATATTTCAATGCGCGCCGAACGAAGTAACTGCTAAATTAGTGATACCTATTTCAAATTAAAATTATAGAGACATGCCCATAAAAGCCATGATTATAGACGACGAAAGATTAGCCAGAAATGAGCTAAAAAAATTATTAGAACAACATCCAGAAATTGAAATTATTGATGAGGCTAGTAATGTGGATGAAGGGGTGGAGAAAATAGATTTAGCACATCCGGAATTAATTTTTTTAGATATTCAAATGCCAGGAAAAACAGGCTTTGACTTATTAGCTGAATTAGAGAAATCGCCGAAGGTAATATTCACCACTGCTTATGATGAGTTTGCTTTAAAAGCTTTTGAAGTAAATGCATTAGATTATTTATTAAAACCTATCGACCCAAAACGTTTAGCAGATGCCATACAAAAATTACAAGCTGAGATTGAATTAGAACGTGCAAGTTTATCGGGTAATACACGTGGCCCATTATCGGAGAGCGATCAGGTTTTTGTAAAAGACGGAGAAAAATGTTGGTTTGTTAAACTAGAAGAAATAAGATTGTTTGAAAGTGTAGGGAATTATGCAAAAGTTTATTTTTCAACCAATAAGCCACTTATATTAAAGTCCTTGAACGCTTTAGAGGAAAGGTTGGACGAGCATGTATTTTTCAGGGCCAACCGAAAGCATATTATAAACCTACATTGGATTGAAAAAATAGAGCCTTATTTTAATGGAGGCTTATTAGTGGAGTTAAAAGGAGGCGAAAAGATTGAAATTAGCCGTAGACAAACGGTGAAGTTCAAAGAAATGATGAGTTTCTAGTAGTAATTAAGATCAGATTATTTATTCAAGCTATGAATAGCTTCGGCCATTGCCTTAATTAGGCTAGGGTCCTTTTCTACTGCATTTCCAATGACTATAATATCGGCGCCTGCTTTACAATTTTCTATGGCTTTCTCAGCGGTAGTAATACCACCACCAATAATTAAAGGCGCTTGAATATGTTTTGCCACTTCTTGAATCATGGCAGTTGGAATGGGTCTTTGCGCACCACTGCCCGCATCCATATATATTAATTGTAGGCCTAGCATTTCTCCTGCCATGGCAGTACAAATAGCAATATCGTTTTTATTAGAAGGAATAGGATTGGTATTAGATATATAAGAAACCGTAGTAGGAGAACCACCATCAATGAGCATATAACCTACTGACATAATTTCTAAACCACTTTGTCTAATAAAAGGAGCACTCACTACATGGTGCCCAATAAGTAGTTCCGCATTACGACCAGATATTAAAGACAAGTACAAAAGCGCATCTGCTTTAGCGGTGATTTGATCGGGTGAACCTGGGAAAAGAATAACTGGAATAGTTGACTGCTTTTTAATAGCAGCTACTGTTGTATCTAGGGTATCGGTTACCACCAAGCTACCCCCTACAAAAAAATAGTCCACTTTAGACTTTACAGCCAATTCAATGGTTTGGTTTAAACGCTCATTATTAAGCTTGTCTGGGTCTATTAATATAGCCAGGGCCTTTTTTGCATTAGCCTTACCTTCCTGTATGATATTGTATAGAGTATGCTTCATTTCTTAGACCCCCGTAAGGTGCAGCTTTTTTGTTGGAATCCTCAAAATTATCCAATTTAATTATATGTATTGCAAGCAATCTCTATTTATTACTAAAAAAACCTAAAATGGGCAGGTTTTTTTTCTAAGAAACTAACATAGGTTGGGGATAATTCACGGAAATCAAGCCGGATAAGCTGTTTAATTTAATCCACATATCTTTTCCACAGCTGTTGATATTTCCATAGCTTTAATATCATCATAGCAATATATTTTCGTATACCCAACAAGGTTTTTGAAAAACCTACTGGGATAACCCACTAACATCCAAAATAGAACAAAGACCATGGCTACTACAAAAACAAAAAAAGGCTTAGAGTTTTCTCGCCGATTTACTAAAGAGAATGTTTCTCCATTCGATCAATTTGAATACGACTACAGAGATAGCGTTATCAAAAATCCAAACGGAGAAAAAGTATTTGAAATGACCAATGTGGAGGTACCGAAACAGTGGAGTCAAATTGCAACAGATATTCTTGCACAAAAATATTTTAGAAAAGCAGGTGTTCCACAACCAGATGGTTCACTTGGTCGTGAAACAACTGTGAAGCAAGTTGCACATCGTATGGCAAATTGTTGGAGAGTGTGGGGAGAGCGTTATGGTTATTTCGCAACAGAGAAAGATGCGCAAGTATTCTATGAGGAATTAGTATATAGTATATTAAACCAAGCCTGTGTGCCTAACTCGCCACAATGGTTTAATACAGGATTGCATGAGAGCTATGGTATCACTGGTGGTGCACAAGGTCACTATTATGTAGATCCTACCGATAAAAAATTAAAAAGATCAACTAGTGCCTACGAGCGTCCTCAACCACATGCCTGTTTTATATTAAGTGTAAGTGATGATTTAGTGAACGAAGGGGGTATCATGGATTTATGGACAAGAGAAGCGAGAATTTTTAAATATGGTTCTGGAGTAGGAACTAACTTCTCTCAAATTCGTGGAGCGAATGAAAAATTATCTGGTGGTGGTTCATCAAGTGGTTTAATGAGTTTCTTAAAAATTGGTGACCGCGCTGCAGGCGCTATTAAAAGTGGAGGTACAACGCGTCGTGCTGCTAAAATGGTTTGTTTAGATTTAGATCATCCAGAAATTATGGATTTTATTAACTGGAAAGTAAAAGAAGAAGATAAAGTAGCTGCGTTAATTGCGGCTGGTTATGATAATAGTTATGAAGGAGAAGCCTACGCAACAGTGTCTGGCCAAAACTCAAACAATTCGGTGCGTATTCCGAATAGCTTCTTTAAAGCATTGTCTGAAAATGGCAACTGGGAATTAAAGGCAAGAACAGATGGTCGTGTAATGCAATCCATTCCTGCGCGTGAAGTTTGGGATCAAATTGCAAACGCTGCTTGGCGTTGTGCCGATCCAGGAACACAATATGACACTACTATTAATGAGTGGCATACTTGTCCAAAAGGTGGACGCATCAATGCCTCTAACCCATGTTCAGAATATATGTTCTTGGATAACACAGCATGTAACTTGGCGTCTATCAACTTGCGTAAATTCTTCAACGAATCAGATAATTCATTTGATGTAGAAGGTTTTGAATACACTACAAGATTATGGCAGACTGTATTAGAAGTATCTATTTTAATGGCGCAGTTCCCTTCTAAAGAAGTAGCACAATTATCTTATGACTATAGAACGACAGGTTTAGGTTTTGCGAACTTGGGTTCTATGTTAATGGTAAGTGGTATTGCTTACGATAGCGAAAAAGCGCGTGGTATTGCAGGTGCCATCACGGCTATCATGACAGGTGTGGCGTATAAAACATCTGCTGAGATGGCTTCTTTCTTAGGTGCCTTCGATAGATATGAAGAAAACAAAGAAGACATGTTACGTGTAATGCGTAATCACCGTGCTGCTGCTTATGACGCAGAAGACGCTTATGTAGGTATTGAAATTAAACCACAAGGAATTAAAGCTCAATATACGCCTGATTATTTATTGAAAGCTGCTACAAAGGCTTGGGATGATGCAGTTCAATTAGGAGAAAAATATGGTTATAGAAATGCACAAACTACTGTTATCGCTCCAACAGGAACTATTGGTTTAGTTATGGATTGCGACACTACAGGTGTTGAACCAGATTTTGCTTTAGTGAAATTTAAAAAATTATCTGGTGGTGGTTATTTCAAAATTATCAACCAATCGGTACCTCAATCATTAAAGAACTTGGGTTATTCTCAAGCAGAAAATGATGCCATTGTAAACTTCGCTGTAGGACATGCAAGTTTTGCAGGAGCGCCTTATATTAACAATGAATCTTTATTAGCAAAAGGTTTCACAGCTGAAGAAATTGCAAAATTAAACGGTGCTGCTAAATCTGCATTTGAAATTGGATTTATTTTCAACCGCTTTACTTTAGGCGATGCTTGTTTAACAAGATTAGGTTTCAAAGAAGAAGTATTCGCAGACTGGAGCTTTAATTTATTAGAAGCTTTAGGATTTACAGAAGATCAAATAGATGCAGCCAACGATTATGTTTGCGGTACTATGACTGTAGAAGGTGCGCCAGCATTGAAAGACGAGCATTTGTCAATTTTTGATTGTGCGAATAAAAACGGTAAAAAAGGAGAAAGATATATTCATGCACATGGACATATTAGAATGATGGCAGCTTGTCAACCATTCTTATCTGGTGCGATTTCAAAAACAATTAACCTTCCTAACGAAGCCACTGTTGAAGAAATTGCCGATTCATATTTATTGAGCTGGACATTAGGTTTAAAAGCAAATGCTATCTACCGTGATGGTTCTAAATTAAGCCAACCATTAAGTACTAAGTCTGATAAGAAGAAAAAAACAGACGCTACTGCTGACGAAGAATTAACTGTGGATGGCGGTTCTCAATTAGTAGACTTAAGTAAATTGAATGTAGATGAGTTATTAGAAGAAGTTCAAAAAAGAATGGCTGCTTCTACCGACACTAAATTCAAGCGTCAATTGTCTCGCATTGTAGAGCGTAAATCTTTACCTGCTAAGCGTCGTGGCTTTACACAAAAAGCTAGAATTGGCGGTCAAGTTTTATTCTTAAGAACAGGTGAATACAATGATAATACTTTAGGTGAAATATTTATTGACTTAGCAAAAGAAGGTTCTACACTGCGTAGTTTAATGAACTGCTTTGCTATCTCAATTTCTGTTGGCTTACAATATGGTGTGCCATTAGAAGAGTTCGTAGAGAAGTTTGTATTTACTAAGTTCGAGCCTTCTGGAATGGTGGATCATCCAAATATCAAAACCACTACTTCTATCGTTGACTTTATATTCCGCTCTTTAGCTTATGAATATTTAGGCAGAACCGATTTAGTACATGTATTAGATAAGCCTACTGTAGAAAACTTAGGCGAAGAAGGAGATATTACATTAGTAGGCAAGCCTGAACTAAGTAGCATACGCGTTACAGCACCAGTGGCCGCTCCAGTAGCAAAAGCAGCTGTAGCCGTAGAAGCGAATGGTTCAATGGACAATGTTACTGCAGCAGCTAAAAGCATGCAAAGCGATGCGCCTGCTTGTAGCACTTGCGGACATATTACAATAAGAAGCGGTACTTGTTATAAATGTTTAAACTGCGGTACAAGCATGGGCTGTTCGTAAAAACCAAATTTTCATGGAATGTAAAATTTGATTTTTACTACTCTAATGATTTTTCAAAAGGCCCCCATAAACGGGGCCTTTTGCTTTTTACCCCTTTACGACTTTGTTTAAGTTTATTGTCATTTTTAAATCAATTAATTCCGCTTATAAAATGAGGGGGTCTTTTTTGCATTTCATTCAATTTTTTCTTTAAATTCATTCTTTAATTACAATAGCAAAACGATTGCCTTATGTCTAATTTTGAAGTAAAAGTTTCTCCCAAAAAATACGATGCAGTAATTGTGGGTTCAGGTGCCGGTGGTGGAATGGCTGCCTATGTATTATCGAAAGCGGGATTAAAAGTTTGTTTACTAGAAGCAGGTCCAGAATTTGATCCTGCTAAAAACTCATCACAATTAAAAAATCCTTGGGATTCACCTCGTCGTGGAGCCAGTACAAAAATGAGACCCTTCGGTGATTTCGATGCCTCTTTCTGGGGTTGGGAAATTGATGGGGAACCTTATACGCAAACTCCAGGTAGCGATAAATTTGAGTGGTGGAGAGCTAGAATGGTAGGAGGTCGTACGAACCATTGGGGTCGTATCTCACTTCGTTTTGGACCAAAAGATTTTAAGCGAAAAAGTATTGATGGTTTAGGGGATGATTGGCCAATTGGCTACGAAGACATTAAACCTTACTATGATAAAATTGATAGATTAATTGGCGTATACGGAACCAATGAAGGTCGTGAGAATGATCCTGATGGAATTTTCTTACCTCCTCCAAAACCTCGTTTACATGAATTAATGTTTAAAAAAGCGGCCACGGGAATTAATATTCCTGTGATACCTTCTCGTCTATCTATTTTAACTAAAAAAATTAACGACGAACGTGGGGCTTGCTTTTATTGCGGTCAATGTAATCGTTCTTGTAAAGTATATGGCGACTTTTCTTCTTCTTCTGTTTTAGTTCGACCAGCAATTTTAACTGGCAACGTAGATTTAATCACTGGTGCGATGGCACGTGAAGTCATGACAGACAATGAAGGTAAAGCAACAGGTGTTTCTTATGTCAATAAATTTGACAATCAAGAATATCAAATTAATGCCAAGGTGGTTATCCTTGGAGCAAGTACTTGTGAAACAGCTCGTTTGTTATTGAACTCAAAATCAACAAAACATCCTAATGGTTTAGCGAATAGCTCTGGCGTGGTAGGACATTATTTACACGATTCAACAGGTGCTGCAATGGGTGGTGTGATACCTGCTTTATTTGGACGTAAGCGTTACAATGAAGACGGAGTGGGTGGTATGCACGTGTATACTCCATGGTGGTTAGACAATAAAAAATTAGACTTCCCTCGTGGTTATCATATTGAATATTGGGGAGGTATGAGCCAACCTGGTTATGGCTTTGGAATGGGTATGCAAGGCATGAATGGTAAGTTTCAAGTGAATGGTAGAACCAAGGAAGCAGGTGGATATGGTGAATCATTGAAAGAAGATGTTCGTTTCTTTTATGGTGCCAATGTGGGTATGGGTGGACGTGGTGAAGGAGTACCTCGCTTTGATAATAAATGTAGCATTGATCCGGATGTAGTAGATAAATATGGTATTCCTGTGTTAAAATTTGATTGTAAGAATTCTGAGTATGAAGTGAAGCAAGCAAAACACATGAAAGAAACCTTCCGTGAAATTATGCATGAGATGGGTGCCGTAATTACTTGGGGCGATCAAGATGACGCAAGTAATAAATACGGTTTATCTAATCCAGGAAATATTATTCACGAAGCGGGAACAGTGCGTATGGGTGCCGATAAAAAATCAGCTCCATTGAATGCATTTGGACAAGCTTTTGATTGTAAGAATTTATTCTGCGTAGATGGATCGGTATTTACTTCTCAAGCAGATAAAAATATTACATGGACTATTTTAGCATTGTCTATGCGTACTTCAGAATATGTATTAGACCAACTACAAAAACAAAATATATAAGATTATGGACAGAAGAAAATCCATCAAAGCGATGATATTAGGTACAGTTTCAACAGCTGTGCTAGTAGAAGCTTGTAAAAGTTCAGCAACCACGGTGGCTGAAGTAGATATGGAGGACCGTATGCAGGAAGAAAAAGATTATATAGTTAAAGTAAAAGCGCAGCCTAATTTTTTCACTGAACACGAAATGGCTACTATTACTTTACTAGCTGATATTATTATTCCTAAAGATGCAGTAAGTGGTTCTGCTACCGATGCCAAAGTGCCTGAGTTTATCGAGTTTATTGTAAAGGATATGCCCGATCATCAAGTGCCTATGCGTGGCGGTTTGAAGTGGTTGGACCTACATAGTTATAAAAAACATACTAAGGCCTTTACAGAATGTTCTGGTAAAGAGCAAATAGGCATTGTTGATGAAATTGCTTATCCTGAAAAAGCAGCACCAGCACTAGCGCAAGGCGTGAGCTTTTTTAATAAAATTAGAGACTTAGTAACCACTGGTTTTTACACTGCAGAAATTGGTGTGAAAGACTTAGGCTATATGGGTAATGTACCTAATATGTGGGCGGGTGTACCAGATGAGGTATTAAAACAACATGGTTTAGCTTATACTGAGAAGGAATTGAAAGAGTGCATTTAACTTCTAATGACTTTATAAAAAAAGGCTCCATATTTTGGGGCCTTTTTTATTTTAACCAAAGCATGAGAAAAGATACCTATTCCTAGCTCACAGCTCGCTTCGCTCGAAAGTTCGCTGCGTAATAGTATCTTTTCTCATTTTATATTAACCTCTAATGATTGATAAAAAAAGGCCCCTCGAAATTCGAAGGGCTTTTTTTATTATGAAAAGTAAGTTTTGAAATTTATGAAATAGTACTTCCAGGAGCAATAGCCTCAGAAGGTTGAACAAAGTATAGTTTACCATTTGCATCTTCAGCCATTAATATCATACCCTTACTTTCAACACCGCGCATTGTACGAGGGGCTAAATTAGCTACCACCACCACTTGCTTACCAATAATAGCAGCTGGGTCAAAATGCATGGCAATACCAGATAGTATGGTTCTTTTTTCAGTACCAAGGTCTACTTCTAATTGTAAAAGCTTATCTGCTTTTTCCACTTTCTTTGCATCAATGATGGTACCTACGCGTAAATCTATTTTACCAAAATCATCGAAAACAATTTCAGGCTTCAAGCCCTTATCTTTTGCATCTGAAGGGCCTGCAGCTGGCGTAATATTATCCATAGTTGTTTTTTTAGCGTTGAGGTTACTTTTTAATTGAGCTAGTTCTGCTTCAATTTCTTCGTCTTCTATTTTTCTAAATAATAATTCAGGAGGTCGTAAGCTATAACCTACTTTTAATAAATTAAAACCACCTGCGTTTTCCCATTCTAGCATTCTGTCCACTACTTTCATCATGTAGCACATTTTTTTAGCCGTGAATGGTAAAAATGGATTTATTAAAATAGCAAGGTTGGCGCAAAGTTGTAAGCAAGCATGCATCGTGTTGTCAATCTTGGCTTGCGCAGTAGGGTCGGTCTCCATATTTTTAGCAAGTATCCATGGCTCTTTCTTTTGCATGTATTGATTTCCTAAGCGCGCTAAATTAATGACTTCAAACTGCGCTTCTCTAAATTTATATTGCTCTAATAATTCTGTAATTTTTTCCTTGCTTTCTTTAACGCTTATTAAAATAGCTTGGTCTTCATCATCCAAAAATTCAATATGAATAGCAGGTACTTTTCCTTTGCATAATTTATGCATCAGCACCCAGGTTCTATTTACAAAATTAGCGAATATGCTTACTAGCTCTCCGTTTACCGAATCTTGAAAACCTTTCCAAGTAAATTCGCTATCCTTTGATTCTGGTGCAATGGCGGTTAAATAAAAACGAAGACTATCGGCTAGTCCATTACCTCCATTGTCTTTTTTAATCCACTTATTTATAAAGTCATCCATTTCAATACTCCAACCTTTAGAAGTACTCATCTTATCACCCTCTAAATTCATAAATTCATTCGCAGCTACATTCTCTGGTAAAATATTTCCATGCAATTTTAACATGATTGGAAAAATAATACAATGGAAAACGATATTGTCTTTACCAATAAAATGAACCAGCTTTGTTTCTTTATCATTCCAATAAGGGGTCCAATCCTTTCCATTATTAAGTGCCCATTGTTTAGTAGCACTTATATATCCAATAGGCGCGTCAAACCAAACGTATAAAACTTTTCCAGCACCACTTGCTAACGGTACTTTCACGCCCCAGTCTAAATCGCGGGTAACTGCTCTTGGGAGTAAGCCACCATCAATCCAGCTCTTACATTGCCCTACCACAGCGGCTCTCCAATCTTTTGCATGGTCGTTTAAAATCCACTGGCGTAAAAAATCTTCGTGTTTATTTAAAGGTAAATACCAATGCGTGGTTTCTTTTTTAATAGGGGCTTGTCCACTTAAAGTACTTACTGGATTTATTAATTCTTCAGGACTTAAACTCTTGCCACATTTTTCACATTGGTCGCCATAGGCTTCCGGATGACTACAATTAGGACAAGTACCTTTTATATAACGGTCGGCTAAAAAAGTAGAAGTGGCTTCATCAAAATATTGTTCAGAAGTTTTTGTTTCTAAATCGCCCTTGGCTTCTAAGTCTTTAAAAAATGCACTAGCAGTTTCGTGGTGCAAAGGGTCGCTAGTTCGGTGGTAAATATCAAACTCAATGCCTAGGTCTTTAAAATTTTGCTCAATTATGGGATGGTACTTATCAATAATGGCTTGTGCCGTGGTACCTTCCTTAGTGGCTTGAATAGGAATGGCTGTTCCGTGCTCATCGCTTCCGCAAACAAAAACCACATCTCTTTTCTGCGCTTTCAGGTAGCGGACATAAATATCTGCTGGCAAATAGGCACCTGCCAAGTGGCCAATATGCTTCAGTCCATTTGCATAAGGAAGGGCTGCTGTAATCAAATATCTTTTTGGCGTGTTCATTGCAGCAAAAGTACTTAATATTGTGGTATGATTCAACCGTCTCATCTTAGTCAGGGCGACACTATTGGCATTGTATGCCCATCGGGTAATATCCCCTTAGAAAAAGTGCAAATTTGCATTCAAACCCTTGAAAAATGGGGCTATAAGGTAAAGTTGGGAACTACTGTTGGGGCTAAAATGGATAGTTTTTCAGGCACCGATACCGAAAGGGCAGCCGACTTACAATCCATGTTCGACGACCCTTCTGTGAAAGCCATACTCTGCGCTAGGGGTGGTTATGGAGCTAGTAGAATTATAGGGGCAATGAATTTCAAGCATTTCAATGAGCAACCCAAATGGGTGATTGGATTTAGTGATATTACGGTTTTACATGCAGCTATTTTGAAAGAAAATTGCATGAGTATTCATGGCCCCATGGCTGCTGCCTTTGCAAAGGGAGAGGCAGGAGAGCCTTATATACAATCCTTAAAACAAGTGCTGGAAGGAGAAAAAACGAAGTATAAGATTCCCGCGCATGTCATGAATAATTTGGGTAATGTTAAAGCGGAACTGGTGGGCGGAAATTTATGCATATTAGCACATTTAATAGGGTCAAAAAACGAGGTAGAAACAAACGGAAAAATTTTGTTTTTGGAAGATGTAGGCGAGTATCATTATAATATTGACCGCTTAATGATACAATGTAAAAATGCAGGTATGTTTGATAATTTAGCCGGTTTGGTGATAGGAGGTTTTACAGATTTAAAAGATGCCTCCACCGATTTTGGTGCCACAGCTTACGAAATGATCAAAGAGCATACTTCAACATATACTTATCCTATTTGTTTCGATTTTCCGATTAGTCATAGCCTTCCAAATTATGCCATCAAACAGGGGCAAGAATATAGTCTAGCCATTTCCGAGGCAGGCGTTTGTTTACAGGAGGCCTAGAATTTTACAGTTTTTTAACCTTTTTACTAAACTAGCGTTAATATTAGCTTTTAGCGATTAAGCAATCTAATTATTGCCTTAAATTTGTATTACAAAATTCAAAACTATGAAGAAGTCTTTTTTAACTATTTCCTTGTCCTTATTATTAGGTTTGCAATTTTTATTTGCACAATCTTATGAAGTAGCGGGTATTGAAAAATCCGATAAGGAAGATATGCAATATGAAGTTTTAGGAAAAGTGGGAAACCGTTATTGGATTTATAAAAATGTAGGGGGTGTTGCCACTATTGCACAGTATAATGATAGAATGCAACTAGTGAAGCAAAACGATTTATCTTTTATTAAAACTACTAATTTAAATGGCATTGAATTTATAACGAATGCTAATAATGTATATGTATTTTTTCAGTTCCAAGTAAAGGCAACAGTGTATGCTGCGGTGGCTGAATTAAATACTGATGGCTTACTCGTGGGTAGTCCAAGAATTGTTGACTCTGCAGATAAAATAAAACCAGGTACGGGCGTGAAAGTTTTTAATTTATTAGAAAGTGAGGATCGCCAAAAAATGGTCATTTTCAGTGTAAATACTACGAATGCCAATGCTATTAAAGTAAGAGCCATCACCTTAAATAAAAATATTGAAAATATTAATGATGCTGAAATTAGTATCAATTCAACTGATAAAAAATCTAGTTTATCTGATTTCGCATTAGATAATAATGGTAATTTATTTTGTTTGAGAAATGTGACGCAAACAAATATGCCACCAGCGGTTAGTTTATTGTATTTATCGGCAAGTGGTGCCGAGGTAGTGGAGTCGTCTATTTTAAATAATAGTTTATTGTTAGATGAGATAAGAGTTAAAATTGATAACAAAACAGGACATGTTATTTTGAATTCTTATTATGCGACTACTCAAAAAGGTAACATCGAAGGTTTGTATTCTTATATATGGGATATAAATACAAAGCAGGAAATACTTACAAATTCTAATCGATTCACCGATGCGGTAAGAAGCTTAGTAACTAATAAAAGGAATTTAAAAGGTGCTTTTGATATGTTTTATTTAGATAAAGTAAGCACACAGGCGGACGGTAGTTTTGTGGTAGTGAGTGAGGCTGCAGCATCTTATTCAAATAGAAATATGTTTTCAAGATGGGATTATTTTTATGGAGGCCCTTTCTACAATCCCTTTATGTTTAATTATTGGAACAGACCCTTTGGCTTTTACCCATGGGCTAGATTTGGCTGGGGTCCTAGCCTTTTTATGTGGAATAGATGGATGAACCCTTATGCTTCTTTTGGCTATCCTAGTGTTACTTATAATGCCAATAATATTGCTTTATTATCCTTTGATATCAAAGGAAATTTACAATGGGTAAAAACAATCGATAAAAAACAAACCGACCAGAATGTTGACCAGTTTATAGGCTATGGCAGTATAGAAAATGAGGCAGGCATGAGTTTTGTCTATCACCAAAAGCAAAAAGGAGTACATCAATTAATTGTGAATACACTTTCTAAAGAGGGTCAATTGTTAAAAGGCAATTCTATTATTTTGAATGAAAAAAATTACGAGTGGATGCCAAAAAGCTTAAAGCAAGTAGGGGCGCATGAAGCTATCTTGCCTTATCAGTTTAAAAATAAAATTGGATTCGCTAAAATTCAAATTAAATAATAGCTGGTGGTTTTTTTATTCAAAGACAGGTCCGATCTTAACTTAATTTTTTTATTGTTATTAAGTGTTGCACTACATTTTCATGTGTGGATGCATCCTCCTTTAATTATTGCAAATGAATCGGATGGTTTATTGTCTTATTTGTTACTGCACTATATTCAACCTTTACCGCCTTTAGTATTAATAGTATTATTTCATACCATTATATTAAGTCAGGCTATTCGATTAAATATTTTGCTGAGTAATTTTAAAATGTTTCAGCAAATTAGTTATATACCCGCCTTTACCTATATTATTTTAACAGCCATGTTTCCTTATTGGGATGTTATTAGTGCTGGATTAATTGCCAACTCTTTAGTTATCTGGATACTTGTAAAATTGCTACGCTTGTATGATCAAAACCAACCCAAAACCTTAGAGTTTAATATTGGTTTAATAGTGGGTCTATCCATTATCTTGCATGAGCCCATTGCTATATTAATAGCCGTGGTTTTGTTTGCGCTTCTTATTATAAGGCCGTTTAAATTAGCAGAATGGTTGGTCTTAATAATGGGTATTTTACTTCCCTTTTATTTTATTTTTACCTATGTTTTTTTAACAGGAAATATTAACGACTTCAGACAATTCTTACCCAAATTGGACTGGAAAAACCCTTTGGTTCAACCTAGTTTTAATGTTATTCTAGCCTTAATTGTAATGGGCGTTCAATTAATAGCAGGCTTTTTTTATTGGAATGAACAACAGACTCGCTTTATCATACAGGTTAGAAAATATTGGGGTGTCCTATTCTTACTACTTATTCTTACTTTTTTTCAACCCATCCTTTTTTCAGTACAAGGCTTATATGCTTCGGCTATTGCCATAGCGCCCTTGGCCAGCTTTATCAGTTTTGCCTATGCTACACCTAAAAGGCTGCTCATACCCAACCTTTTATTCTGGGCAGCGGCAGCTGTTATTGTGTATAACCACCTTGGCTAAGTGAAGAATTTAACAGCGTCTTTTTAAGGGTTTTTGGTACCTTTGGCACTTAGTTTTAAGCATTAAAAAATTTAGCTATGAAGTTTGGTGTATTAGTTTTTCCTGGATCGAATTGCGATAGAGATATGCAAGATGCATTAGAAAAAGATTTGGGCTATCCTGTTGAAATGCTATGGCATAAGGACAGCGACCTATCTCATTTCACCACCGATGATTGTATTGTGCTTCCAGGCGGATTTTCTTATGGTGATTATTTACGTTGCGGGGCTATTGCTAAATTTAGCCCGATGATGAAATCGGTGATTGAGTTTGCTAATAAAGGGGGTAAGGTATTGGGGGTTTGTAATGGCTTTCAAATTTTATGCGAATCTGGTTTATTGCCTGGCGCCTTATTGCAAAATGCTAATCAGCAGTTTATATGCAAAAATGTATTTATTAAAACAGATAAAAGTGAGGCATTAAAAATACCTATTGCACATGGAGAGGGCAGATATTATGCAGACGAAGCCACTTTAACGCATTTAGAAAAAAATAATCAAATATTATTTCGCTACTGCGATGAAAAAGGAAATCTAGGTGGCGCAGCGAACCCTAATGGATCTACCATGGATATCGCAGGAATTTGTAACGATAAACGTAATGTATTTGGTATGATGCCGCATCCTGAGCGTGCTACATCAAATGCATTAAGTAATATAGATGGAAAAAAAGTTTTTGAAATACTGGGCTTGAAGAACTAGAAGTAAAGAGATAGAAGTAAAGAGTATAAGTAGAAGTGAGATTTATCATAATAGTGAGTTTTAACAATTTAGATATTTGCATATGAAAAAGTTATTAGTATTGTTTTGTAGTATAGTTTTTGCAATGAATGTAGATGCGCAAAAACCTAATCCGGTGAAATGGACTTTTACCGCCATAAAAAAATCGGATAAGCAATACGAAGTAGTGGCCTCAGCTACTATTGATGCACCTTGGCATATGTACTCTCAGTTTGTAAGTGGCGGTCCCATACCTACTACTTTTACTTTTAGTAAAAACCCATTAATTCAATTAGCGGGTAAAACAAAGGAAAAAGGGAAATTGCAAAAGATGTATGATAAAAATTTCAAAACAGAGCTTAGTTTTTTTAGCGACAAAGTCGATTTTATTCAAACGGTGAATTTAAAAGTAGCTAGTAAAACTAATTTAGTAGGCATGGTGGAATATAGTATTTGTAATGATGACCGTTGTTTGCCTCCTGCAAAGGTTTCTTTTGAAGTGGCCTTGAATTAATCCAATTTTAATTTTTTATTTTGAATAAAATACTGGTCTTCTTTGCATTTTTAATTGCTTGTTTAACAACTGTTACAACGCAGGCGCAAAGCCCTGTGACAGTTACAGCAAAAGCGTTACTAGTAAACGATAGTTCCTATACTATTAAAGCAAATATAGAAATTAAAGAAGGCTGGCATGTATACGGAACGAATCCTGATGGTTTAAATGCACCTGAATTAAATTCAAAAATTGAAACAGCCAAATTTCAAAACAAGGCTATTTTTTCTACTAAGCCAACAGAAGAAAAAGACATTTTATTTACCAAGGCCTTTGTTTTCAATAAACCATTTGAGCTAACGCAAAATATAATCATTGGTGGTTTTCAGCCTGATAGTTTACAACTATTAATAGTATTGAATGTGGCCAAGGCTGATTCATTTCTTAGTTTGGAAATTCCATTATCGGTAGCACTTGCGAATGGAAAGAAGGTAGCTGGTTTTCAAATATTATTACCTGCTGGCGCCACCGAAGCTCCAAGCGATGCCTGTGGTGCAGCCACTGCAACAACTGATAGTAGTTCAAGCCCTTGGGAATTATTATTGCTTGGTTTTTTAGGAGGTTTAATTGCCTTAATCACGCCTTGTGTATTTCCGATGATACCTGTAACGGTTTCGTTTTTTACTAAGAGGTCTAAAACCAGAAAGCAAGGCATTAAAAACGGATTATTATATGGGGTAAGTATATTTTTAATTTATGTATTAGCTAGTTTGCCCTTTCATATAGTGGGTAATGTGCAACCAGAAATTTTTAATAGTATTTCAACAAACCCTTGGTTGAATATTATATTCTTTATCATATTTATATTTTTCAGTATTTCCTTTTTTGGATTTTTTGAAATTAGTTTACCTAGTGGTATAGCCAACAAGGCCGATTCCAAAAGCGGATTGGGTAGTTTAGCTGGCATATTTTTTATGGCTATTACACTAGCTATCGTTTCTTTTTCCTGCACGGGCCCTATCTTAGGAACCTTGTTAGTAGGCTCTTTACAAGGAGGTGCCTGGGCTTTAACTTATGGTATGGCAGGTTTTGGATTGGCCCTAGCCTTACCTTTTTCTTTATTTGCTATATTCCCTCAATGGCTACAAAGTTTACCTAAATCGGGCGGCTGGTTAGATACCGTTAAAAAAGTATTGGCCTTTTTAGAATTAGCATTGGCGTTTAAATTTTTATCCAATGCCGACCTAGTGCAACATTGGGGACTACTCAAAAGAGAAGTATTCTTAGGTATTTGGGCTATCATTAGTATTGCACTCGCACTTTATTTAATAGGAAAATTATTATTACCTCATGATGTTAAAGGCGAGAAAATTTCAAGCGGTCGAAAAATGGGTGCTGTTCTAGCCTTCGCTTTTGGTATCATTTTAATAGTGGGTATGGCGCCAAAGAATACTTATTTATTAAAATTTTTAAGTGGCTTCCCACCACCTACACATTATAGTTTATTTACCAATACTTCTGAACAGGCTGGATTGCATGCGAATGTGGTGAACGATTATGAAAAGGCCCTGCAGTTGTCTAAGCAAGAAAATAAACCCATACTCATTGATTTTACAGGATGGGCCTGTGTGAATTGTCGTAAGATGGAAGAAAATGTTTGGACCGATCCTGCCGTGATGGGCTTTATACAAAATAATTTTATACTCGTTTCTTTATATGTAGATGATAAGGCATTGCTTCCTGTTGATAAACGCTTTACGTATACTACTAAGACAGGAGATAAAAAAGAGATAACAAGTGTTGGCGATTTATGGGCCACCTTTCAAGCGGAAAACTTTAATCAGTCTTCGCAACCCTTATATGTAGTCATGAGTCCCGATCAAAAATTATTATCTAATCCGGTAGGCTATACGCCTAATGCTACCGAGTATTTGAATTGGCTACAATGTAGCGTCAGCAAAGCTAAATAGCTTACTGGTATGGTCTACAGGCTCATGCCACGCTCGGTCATCATCTTCCTTAGATTAATTAAACCATAACGCATTCTGCCTAATGCAGTGTTAATGCTGCAGTTGGTCATTTGTGCAATTTCTTTAAAACTTAAATTGGCATAATGTCTTAATACAATAATTTCCCTTTGTTCTTCTGGTAATAGGTCAACTAGTTCTTGAATATTTTTATGCGTTTGACTGCGGGTCATTTTATAATCGGCAGGATGGTCGGCATGCTTGATTATTTCAAATAAATCTTGGTCATCACTAGTTTTAATAGTAGGAGTACGTTTTACTTTTCTAAAATGGTCTACTACAAAGTTGTGAGAGATGCGTAATGCCCAAGGTAAAAATTTACCTTCTTCTGAATACTTTTTTTGTTGAAGATTGTCAATAATTTTTATTAAAATTTCTTGAAATAAATCTTCTGCTAAGTAGCTGTCTTTTACCATGAATAAAATGGCATTGTAAATTCTGTTTTGGTGACGCTCTAATAAGGCATCAAAGGCACGAGAATTACCGTCTTGAAAAGATTGAATGAGTTCGTTGTCTGTAATTTGAATTTCTTTGTTCATTGTTTTTTGGGGTAGGTTTCGATGGGTTAGTAGCGGCAAATTACTCGCAATAGGCATTGAATATCCATTTGTGGAAAACAAGAAAATCATTTAAAAGCTATCCACATTTTGGATTAAAAAAGAAGGTACAAGTTTCTACAACTAAATGGGCTAGAATCTGTTATTTTGCTATATGGCAGGGACTAAAAAAGCAGCGCTAGCAAACAATGACATTCAAGTAGTGGGTGCTAGGGTGCATAATTTAAAAAATGTGTCTGTTCAGTTCCCGCGTAATCAGTTTATTGTGGTGACAGGGGTTTCTGGAAGTGGAAAGTCGTCCCTTACTATTGATACCTTATTTGCCGAGGGCCAAAGACGCTATGCAGAGAGCTTATCATCCTATGCCAGACAGTTTATGTCTCGTATGGGCAAGCCGGATGTAGATTATATTAAGGGGCTATGTCCAGCTATTGCCATTGAGCAGAAAGTAGTCACGCGTACCCCAAGAAGTACGGTGGGAAGTATGACCGAAATTTATGATTACCTAAGGGTATTTTATGCAAGGGCGGGAAAAACCTATTCTCCTATTAGTGGATTGGAAGTAAAAAAGCAGGATGTGCAGGATGTATTGGAATTTATACAAAAAGGGAAGACCGGAGACAAGATGGTTTTAATTGTTCCCTTTAAACAACAAGCCAAAAGAGATATACAAGAGGAGTTAAATATATTATTACAAAAAGGTTTTGCTAGAATTTATTTAAGAGCCAGTGGTGCATCTAATGCAACAGCTGCATCCAGTATTCTAAGAATTGAGGATGCACTTGCAATGACTAAGGCTGAAATTACTAAAACTATTAAGGCGCATGATGTATATGTTTTAATTGATAGAGTAGTGGTGAAAGCTTTTGATGAAGATGATATACATAGAATGAGTGATTCCATTGGTACTGCTTTTTATGAAGGAGAAGGAGTGTTATGGGTGGAGCAAAACGAAACTATTTTAAAAACTTTCAATAATAAATTTACTTTGGATGGGATGGATTTTGATGAGCCCAGTCCTAATTTATTTTCTTTCAATAATCCTTATGGAGCTTGTCCAACTTGTGAAGGGTATAGCCAGGTTTTAGGTATTGATGAAAACTTAGTCATACCCAACACCAATTTATCGGTCTATGATGGAGGGGTGGCACCCTGGAAGGGGGAGAAATTAGTTTGGTGGAAGGATCAGTTTATAAAAGAAGCCGGCAAGGCTGGTTTTCCTATTCATCAACCCATTAATAAATTAACTAAAACACAAACCTCACAATTATGGAAGGGCGTGGGGAAGGCATTAGGCATAGATGATTTTTTTGAAGATGTAAAAGCGCATTTATATAAAGTACAGTTTAGAGTAATGTTGAGTAGGTATCGTGGAAGAACCAACTG
>CALDSE010000005.1 GCA_937911175.1 uncultured Sediminibacterium sp. | reverse complement strand
GTTATTAATATAGTGTTTGTAGATGGCCCTACCATTGGTGCTACTTGTTTTGCGCATCCCGATTTTGCGGGCGTTCACTTTACAGGAAGTACAGGTGTGTTTAATTATATGTGGAAACAAATTGGAGAGAATATTTCTAAGTATAAAACTTATCCAAGAATTGTAGGTGAGACAGGAGGTAAAGATTTTGTAATGGTACATGAAACTGCCGATGTAGATACTGTAGTCACTGCACTAGCGCGTGGTGCCTTTGAATACCAAGGACAAAAATGTTCTGCAGCATCTCGTGCTTATTTACCCTCTAATATTGCTCCAGCCATTAAAGAAAAATTAGTGAAAGCAATTAAGACTATGAAAATGGGAACGGTTGAAAATTTCTCAAATTTTGTGAATGCAGTCATTGATGAAAAGTCTTTTGACAATATTTCAAAATATATTGATCAAGTTAAAAAAGATAAAAAAGCAAAAATTTTAGTAGGTGGAAATTATAGTAAAAAACTAGGTTACTTTATTGAGCCTACTGTTATCGATACCACCGATCCAAAATACACAACTATGTGTGAAGAAATTTTTGGACCAGTACTTACTATATATACTTACCCGGCTGCTGAATATGAAAAAACTTTAAAGCTTTTGGATAGCACTTCTAAATATGCATTAACCGGAGCCATTATTGCACAAGACCGATCAGCGATAGAATTAGCTACTAAATTATTAAGACATGCAGCGGGCAATTTTTATATCAACGATAAGCCTACAGGAGCCGTTGTTGGACAACAACCTTTTGGAGGTGCCAGGGCTTCTGGAACCAATGATAAAGCAGGATCTATGTTGAATTTATATAGATGGTTAAGCGCAAGGACAATTAAAGAGACCTTCAACCCTCCTACCGACTATACTTATCCATTTTTAAAAGAAGCCTAAAGCACTGTTTTTTGCTCTATTTTATGGTAGAAAACAGTATATTTGCTGCTCAAAATTAAAGGACTGTGGCCCAAAAATTTTCTAAAGAAACATATCTCTATTGGTACGAACTCATGCAGTTAATTCGTCAGTTTGAATCCAAAGCTGAAGAGATGTATAAAATGGCTGGAAAAATCAGAGGTTTTTTCCACGTTTATAATGGACAGGAAGCCATTGCAGCTGGCTGTATGACAGCGACTAACCAAGAAGACCCCTTTATTACTGGATACCGTGACCATGGTTTAGCCTTGGCTAAAGGAATGAGCCCCAATTCGGCTATGGCTGAGTTATATGGGAAAGCCACAGGCTGCTCTAAAGGAAAAGGGGGCAGTATGCACTTGTTTAGTAAGGAACATAATTTTTTTGGAGGTCATGGCATAGTAGGTGCTCAAATTGGAACAGGTGCTGGTTTAGCTTTTGCAGAACAATACCGTGGTTCAAAAAATGTGGTATTATGTTATTTTGGAGATGGTGCCGCAAGACAAGGTATGTTGCATGAGGTATTTAATTTAGCCATGCTTTGGAAATTACCAGTGGTATTTATTTGCGAGAATAACAACTACGCAATGGGTACTTCCATTGAAAGAACAAGTAATGTTATTGATATTTATAAATTAGCCGATGCGTATGAAATGCCTTCTGATAAAATAGATGGTATGATACCAGAAGCTGTGCATGAAGGTGTAGTGAGAGCTGTGAAAAGAGCCCGTGATGGTGAAGGCCCTACTTTATTAGAAATGAAAACCTATCGTTATAGAGGGCACTCTGTATCGGATCCTCAAAAATACCGTTCTAAAGACGAAGTGGAAGATTATAAAAATCAGGACCCTATTACAAAAGTACATAGCACTATTCTTGAAAATAAGTTTGCCACTATTGAAGAACTTAATGCGATTGATGAAAAAATTGCATCAATTGTGGAAGCTTCTGTAAAATTTGCAGAAGAAAGTCCATGGCCAGACGATAGTGAATTATTGAAAGATGTATACATTGATTCATCTTACCCTTTTATTGTTGACTAATTATAACAAATATATATGAGCGATTTACACCAAGAAAAACACCCCTTTGTAGATTTTGTAAAGAAAAATCAAAAAACTTTAACCTATACAGTTACTATTTTAGTAGCCGTGGTATTAGCCTATTTTGGTTATGCAGAATTATACCAAAATCCAAGAGAAGCTAAAGCTGCAGATACGATGTATACAGCAGAAAAGTATTTTGGATTAGACTCTTCTAATTATGTACTAAATGGTGATGGCACCAACAAAGGCGTATTGTATGTTATAAAACAGTACAGTGGCACGAAGGCAGCTAATTTAGCAAATTACTATGCTGGTATTAGTTATTACCGTTTAAACGACTATAAAAAGTCAATCGAATATTTAAAGGACTTCTCTACTTCTGCTAAACAAGTGCAAGCCATTGCTTATGGAACCATTGGAGATGCTTATGCCGATTTAAAAAACAATGAAGAAGCAATAGAGTACTATAAAAAAGCAGGTGGTCATTTCCCAGAAGATGAAGGTATTTCTGCTGAATATTTATTCAGAGCCGCTTCTTTATTAGAAATGAATGGCAAGGCAGATGACGCCATTGAAATTTATACAACTATTAAGACGAAATATCCTAAATCAGATAAAGGCTTCCAGGCCGATAAGTATATTAATAGATTGAAGGTTCAGCCTTAATCTATTAACCAAAAGCTTTTAAAGGCATTCTCCACCAAATGTGGAGAATGCCTTTTTATTTTAGCTTAATAATTACCTAAGTATTCTTATTTTTGATAAATGACAGTACAGCTATTTATTCCTTGTTTTATGGATCAATTGTATCCACAAGCTGCTTTTAATACTATTAAAGTATTAGAAAAAGCTGGTTGCAAAGTAAAATATAATGAAAAGCAAACCTGTTGTGGTCAACCCGCTTTTAATGCAGGTTTTTGGAGCGAGTCTAAAGATGTATGTACCAAATTTGTACAAGATTTTGATGGCGCCGATTATATTGTAAGTCCTAGTGCAAGCTGTACAGGTTTTGTAAGAAATAATTTTGGAAAAATTTTCGAGAACAATGCTTTTCAAAGTCCAGCTAAAAAAGTAACCAATAGAATGTTTGAGCTTTCAGAATTCTTGGTTAAAATTTTAAATGTTACCGACCTCGGTGCTAAGTTTGAAGGCAAGGCTACTTATCACGATAGTTGTGCGGGTTTAAGAGAATGTAATATTAAACAAGAGCCTAGAACACTATTATCAAAAGTAGCTGGTTTGGAATTAGTGGAAATGAATGAAGTAGAAACCTGTTGTGGTTTTGGAGGAAGCTTTGCTGTGAAGTATGATACCATTAGTGTATCTATGGCCGATCAAAAAATTGAAAATATAATTAATACGAAAGCCGAATATTTAATTAGCACCGATTCAAGTTGTTTAATGCATTTAGATGGCCGTATGAAATTCAATGGCAATAATGTACAAATACTACATTTGGCAGATGTACTAGCAAGTGGATATTAAATAAATTTTACTATGGCCTATTGGTTAATTAAGTCAGAACCCTTCAAATACTCTTGGGATCAGTTTGTCAAAGACAAAAAAACATTTTGGGATGGCGTAAGAAATTATGGCGCCCGCAATAATTTAAGGTCAATGAAAAAAGGCGACCTTGCTTTTTGGTACCATAGCAATGAAGGCATGGAAATTGTAGGTATTGCTAAAGTGGTTAAAGAATCTTATCAAGACCCCACCACAGAAGAAACCGCTTGGTTGGCTGTAGATTTTGCACCTCATGAAAAATTAAAACATCCTGTGAAATTAGCTGACGTAAAAGCCAATACCAATTTAGCCAATATGGCCTTGGTTAGACTAGGGCGATTATCGGTACAACCTGTTACAGATAAAGAGTGGAAGGAAGTCATGAAAATGAGCCAGGGAAAGTAAGTAAAACGCTTTAGGACTTTACTTAAAAAATACATAGCCAATAAGTATCGCTATTATCACTCCTATTATATCGGCAAAAATACCAGCCCATAAAGCATATCTAATTTTCTTAATGCCCACGCTTCCAAAATAAAGGGCAATAATATAAAATGTAGTGTCTGCAGATCCCTGAAATATGGAGGCTAATTTACCTACAAAAGAATCGGGCCCTTGGTTTTGGAATATATCTAACATCATTCCCCTAGCTCCACTCCCACTTAAGGGTTTCATAATAGCCACAGGTAATGCGCCTATAAATTCAGTATTCATTCCTGTGAGTTGAATTAAATAAGTAATAGCATTTAAAACATAATTCATAGCACCACTATCTCTAAATACACGAATAGCTACTAACATGGCCACTAAATAAGGTATGATTTTTATAATTACTTCAAAACCATTTTTAGCCCCTTCAATAAAGGCGTCAAAAACCGATACCTTTTTATAAGCACCTCCTAGAATAATGGCCACAATAATTACAAGTAATAATCCGCTACCTATTACTTTAGAAAATACTTCTTTATTTACAGGACTCAAAGAATTCACTCCAAAAAGTACACCCACCATTATTAATACTAAAGCTATTAACCAACTAATTAATACCTTATCCCATTTTAGTTTTTGGTAAAATCCTACCATTAATATAGAAGCGAGTGTAGTTCCAATGGTGGCTAAAACGCAGGGTATAAAAATACTCGCTGCATCTTGCGAGCCAGCAGCTAACCTATAGGATATAATAGTTAATGGAATAATGGTAAGTCCACTGGTATGCAATACCAAGAACATGATTTGGGCATTGGTGGCCTTTTCTTTTTCGGGGTTTAAACTTTGTAAGCTCTCCATGGCTTTTAAACCAAAAGGAGTAGCTGCATTATCTAATCCTAACATATTGGCAGAAAAATTCATCACCATCTGCCCCATGGCTGGATGATTGGCGGGTACTTCTGGGAATAAACGACTTAAAAAAGGGTTCATCCATTTGGCTAACTTTTGGATAGCCCCAGCTTTTTCAGCAATATTCATTAAACCTAAGAAAAAGACCATGGTGCCCGCTAAAGGGAAGGCGACATCAATTACAGAGGACTTTGCCGAATCAAAGATACCATCGGCTAACAACTTGAAAATGGTCGTATCACCCAAAAAAACAAGTTTACATAGGGCAATGATAAAGGCAATTACAAAAAAACCCATCCAAATAATATTCAAGGCCATAATCAATTGTTTATGGTTCTAATATAGTCATTTTTGGGTTTAGAATTGTATTTTTGCGCTCTTAAAACAATAGATATTATGGCTTTACAGGCAGGAATTGTGGGATTACCCAATGTAGGAAAATCGACCTTATTTAATGCAGTTAGTAATAGTGCCAAAGCGCAGGCAAGCAATTACAGATTCTGTACCATCGAACCCAATGTTGGTTTAGTGGATGTACCAGATAATAGATTGCAACAATTAGCAGATTTAATTATTCCCAATAAAATAGTCCCTACTCAATTAGAAATTGTGGACATTGCTGGATTAGTAAAAGGGGCAAGTAAGGGAGAAGGCTTAGGTAATAAGTTTTTAGCCAATATTAGAGAAGTAAGTGCCGTAATACATGTGATTAGATGTTTCGAAGATGAGAATGTATTAAGAGAAGAAGGCGCTATTAACCCTATTGCCGATAAAGAAATTATTGAAACTGAATTACAGTTAAAAGATTTAGATAGTGTTGACAAGAAAATTCAACGCTGCGAGAAAATGGCTAAAACTGATCCGAAGGCCAAAGTTGAATTAGAGGTCTTACAAAAATGTAAAAATCATTTAGAGCAAGGTAAAAGTATTCGCTCCTTGGACTTATCTAAAGAAGACAGACTTGCCATTGCCGATAGTTTTTTATTAACTGAAAAACCTGTGATGTATGTAGCCAATGTAGATGAAGCTTCAATGCATACAGGCAATAAGTTTTCAGCTATGCTAGTAGATATGGCAAAAACAGAAGGCGCTGAAGTAATTGTAATGTGTAATAATATTGAGTCACAAATTGCAGAATTGGAAGACCCTGCAGATAGAGCGGTATTTATGGATGAATATAAGATGACAGAGCCTGCTTTAAACCGTTTAATTCAATCGGCCTATAAATTATTAAATTTAGAAACCTATTTTACAGCGGGTGTACAAGAAGTGCGTGCTTGGACTGTTGGCAAAGGTTGGAAAGCGCCACAAGCCGCTAGCGTTATTCATACCGACTTTGAAAAAGGGTTTATTAAAGCGGAAGTAATTGCTTTTGATGATTTTATTAAATTTAAAAGTGAAGCCGCTTGTAGAGAGAATGGGAAACTAAGAATTGAGGGAAAAGAATATATTGTGAAAGATGGTGATGTAATGCATTTCAGATTTAACGTATAATTTTACAGTAGAATAAAATAGTATACTAGACCAGATTAAATAGCAATGAATAAACAAGCTTCTATATTATTGGTTTTATTTACAACTTCATTATTTGCATGTAATTCGGATAATAATGAGGCTAATAATGAAAATGCCATTGCAGCCCCTACTACTTTATCGTATGAAGTCATTAAAGTTTACCCTCATGATACAAGTTCTTATACACAAGGTTTAGAATGGAATGGCAACAAATTAATAGAGAGTACTGGACTAGAAGGAAAAAGTGTTTTACAAATATTGGATTCCAATATGAAGCCCTTAGGTAATAAAGTAAAATTAGATAAAGAATACTTTGGAGAAGGTACTACCCTTTTTAAAGATAAAATTTACCAACTTACTTGGAAAACCCATAAAGTTTTTGTCTACGACGCCAATACATTAAAAAAGACTAACGAATTATACTGGCCTTATGAGGGCTGGGGACTCACACATAACGATACCGCCTTAATTGTGTCTACTGGCGAAAGCAATATCTATTTTGTAAACCCCATTGATTTTTCTATACAAAAAACCTTGGGTGTATTTAATCAATATGGATATTTGAGTAATATCAACGAGCTAGAATATGTAAACGGACAATTATACGCTAATGTATATGGTCGTAATGAAGTGGTTGTGATTGATCCACAAACTGGGCAGGTTAAATATAGAATTGATTTTAGTAATTTACTATCTCAAGCAGGCGTTAAATATGATCCCTTAAGTATTGATGCAGGCTATGTAATGAATGGGATAGCGTATCATGCTGGTAAGAAAACCTTTTTTATAACAGGTAAATCTTGGCCTGTTTTAGTGGAAATTCGTTTACGATAATTCTAGTCCATCTTTTTTATTTCATAGATAATGGAACTTCCCCTATCTGCATTGCGTAATGCTATTAAATTAGAAATACAGCCAACAAAAAAAGCGCGCATCATTCCTATCATTCCTGATTGTTTATATTTTTCACTTAGAAGGCTAACATAAAAGCTGTCAAACCACATCGGTAGCTTTTGCACAATACTCATTTTATGTTTTTTGGCTAAATAATGCATGGATAAAGGTGAAAAATGATATAAATGCCTAGGTACATCATAGGCGGCCCAGAAATTCTTATAAAAACCTGCATCGTAGCTTGTATAATTGGGTACAGCTATGATTAACCTTCCATTAGGCTTGAGTAAACTATGAAATGTTTTCATGTAGGTATTTAAATCATGTACATGTTCTAATACATGCCATAAAGTAATGACTTCATATTTAGCAGGCTCTAATTGAAAAAGTTCTTCAATGGGTAGTAAATTTATATTATAATTTTCTAGGGCTTTTTGTCTACTCGCTGCATCAGGTTCTAATGCAGTCACTTTCCAGCCTTTATTTAACATAGAATGCGCAAAAGCACCTGTACCAGCCCCTACTTCTAATAGTTGACCCTTATGGCCTGTAAACAGCGATTGAACCCAGTTTGTCTTTTGAGTAAGTGTATGATTTCTTACTTTATGATAAATTTGGTTCACTAAACCTTCTTTCGTGTCGGTATGTGATATATAAGAAGGAAAATTATAATAAGGTGCAATGGCTTCTTTACTAGGTGCTGGATCGGTATATTCTAAGGTACAATTGGCGCATTGGATAATTTGAAAATCTTCTGTTGTAAGTGAGTAATCCTTGGTATGCAATAAACTAGCTATGTCTTCCTTATTACAAATGGGACAAGCAGAAAATTTTTTATGAGTTTCAAGCATATCTAAAAAGTTTTAAATACAATTGCTGCAATGGCAATAATAAATAAAATGAATGCTATCCAAGTCCATGGAATAGATTTTTGTTTTTCCACCTCTTCATTTGAATGAATGGGACTAATGGTAATATCTTTATAATAATGCTTAGATGTAAAATTACTTACCCAAGTATACTCGTCTGCTTTTTTTTCAATTCTTCCTAAATTACCAATTGCAATATTTCCATCTTGAGTATCAAAACTATTTTGTAAAAACTGTTCAAATTGAATATTAGCTTGTTCGTTAGAAATAGATAATGCTTCAGCTAAATAAGTGTAAAATTTAGCGTTAGGTTTTATTTTAGCTGTCGTAAATAAAATACTTTGTTCAGGTGCATGTAAGGTATCCCCTATCCAAGTAGCTGGCTTTTTAGTTAAATGAATAGTGCCAATATTAGTAAGTACTAATTCATTATTTTGTACAAAATATTGTTCAAGTATCTTTTCCATGGTTATTTATGAAACGAATATACGATACCAGCAATTAATTGAACTCCTAAAGAAGGATATTCTGCCCAACGTTGATACTTTTTATCTAATAAGTTCTCTCCTTTAGCCCAGGCTTTTAAATGTGTGGTTAATTGATAGTTAAAGGAAGCGTTTAAGACTACTGCCTTATTTAAATCATAGGCATTGTTGGTCTCATTTTCAAAGGAAGCGCCAGACCAATATTGCATAGCTCCATTAATTGACCATTTTTTACTAGGATACCAACTAAGCTCTCCATTAAAATTCAAAGGTAAAATACCCCAAGCATGGGTATTTTCTTTGATTGAGTTGAACTGGATATATTTAGCATTCGCTTTTACAATGAATTGATCGCTTAATTGATAACGCATTGCTGTAACAAATTCTAAGGTAATAGCCCTGTATTCAAAAATGGGTTGAAATTGTAAACCAAAAAATGGAGATTTTGCTACATTATTTATTCGGTTGAAGAAAGGAATATTACGATAATCATTTAAAGATAATCCAAAGTTATATTGTAAGTTTTTAGAAGCATTGACAAAAAGGTTTAATTCCTTTTTTTCTTGGGTGGTTATTTTTAATGAAGTAGGTGCAGCTATCCAAGGATTCACCATTGAAAGGCTTGCATAATTATTATTAGTTAAAATAGTTTGCCAATTAGCTACTAATAAATAGTTAGTATCATTTAATTTTTTACTAAACTGAACAACTGGAAATAAAGCAAATTCTTTGGTGGTAAAACTTGGGTTAACTCCTACTTTAATAGTAGCATTCCATTTATTTAGTTCAATAGAGGGTTGAATGACAAAAATTGAATTAGACTGGTTCGCATGGTTGGAATGTGTATACTTATTATAATTATAACTAAAATCTAAATTTAATTTGCCTGTACCTTTTAATGTAAAGCTCATTGGGTTGAACATTTCTACCCATAAGTTATTGGTAGAGGCAAGCCCTTTAAAGTTTTCAAATTTAATAGTGGGGTTGAATAGCTTATTCATTAAACTATTTTTTGAATTTTCATTCACCCATTTAATAGAAGTTCCAAACAGCGTAAAAGGTTGTGCATAATCTGTTAAGGATAAACTACTATTATCTGGCACTAAACCAAATCTGTAACGCTGTGTATTTTGAAAAAATGCTTCCGTTTGAATAGTGTAATTTTCATTAAGTTGCAGGCTGCCAATGTATGCAAAATTTTTATGGTTAAACTGCTGTAAATATTGTATACCGTTAGAGGTCTCAAAACTAGCTTCGAAGGCATGTGATTGTTTATCATTATCTACTGCATTGTAGGTAGCTTCAAAAAACTGATTGTTATAATTACCAAATCCTAGTTTTAAATTAGTGGTGTTCACAGGAAAAGAGGTCTCTTTTTCTTTATATGATCTTGGGATTAAAGAGATAGGTCTGTATTGAAAGCTTAAATTTTGTGTGGGCACTTGATAGTTTAGTACTGTCGTACTAGTGTCTATTTTATTAGTCGCTTTTGTGAAATTTAATTTTGCTATATTTTTCAGCTGAGGTTTAAAGGCTGAAATAATACTCACTTCTTTTTCAGGTATAGTATCAAGTTTGGGTGTAGCTATATTATTTGTAATGATAAGCTTAGATAAATCGGCTGTTTCAATATTAAGTGTGGCTGTATTTTTTTTACGTACTACCCTATTATTTTTCTTTGAATTTGATTTTTTAGCCTTCTTTTTTCCTTTACTCGATTTAACTGTTTTCTTCTTTTTACTAGTGCCTACTTTCTTACTAGCCGTAATTTTAGCATTTTTCTTATTTTTTTGTTGGGTATTCCCTGCTGTTAAGAAGCAAAAAATACAAATGAATAAAAAGCTATATTTTAAAAAATACTTCATAATGTGTTATTTAATTGTTGGTGTTTCAGTCAATTCTTTTAACTTTTGAGCAGCAACAATTTTAAGTGGTTCAATAGTGGCATTATCTGCTACACTTTTATAAGTAGCTATAGCATTAAAGCTGTCCTTCTGTGCAACATAAATATCGCCTAATAAAATATAGGTACTTGTGACCCAGTATTCATAAGAAGCTTGTTTTTTAATAATATCAAAAGCCGTTTTCTCCGCTAAGCTTAATTTATTTTGCAATAAATATATATTCGCTAATTGGTAATGGGCTTCCGCTGTAATAACACTAGAACCTGTTTTAATGACTTTATTAATTATTTGCAAAGCGGCACTGGTATCACCTGCTATTAAGTTCTGATGATAAATGGTCATATTGGCCATTTCAATATCATCCAAGGCGCTATTTTTATCCTCAATAATGAGTTGGGCTATTTTGTTAGCATCTATCCATTTTCCCCCTTTATATTGACATCTTAATAAGCCCTTATTTGCTTCTGTTATATTTTCCTTCTGAGTGGCTATTTGCAATAAAATGGAGAAATATTTTTCAGCTAAATCGTAGTTTTGATAATTAAAATAATTTAATCTAGCAGCTATAAGTGCTGCCCTTTCTGCATAGGCATTGGGTGCGATATCGGCTAGTTTAGAAAAATAAACCAGGGCAGTATCATAGGATTGTTTAGAATAAGCAATTTCTGCTATTAAGTTGGTGGCTTCTAAGCTATATCTTCCATTAGGAAATTTTTGTACATAAGCACTGAAGCCAATGGCCGATTCTGTGTATCTTTTTTGCTCATACTTTATAACAGATGCCCTGAATATTAAAGAATCTTGTTCATTTACTGTTAAAGGATGTCCATAGTCATTCATGAACTTAACATATAATTCTGGCGTTTGATCCTCGATAAAAATATTACGGATATATTCAATGGCATTTTCACTTTCAGTAGAATTAGGATAAGTTGCATATAAATCTTTGAAAGTAGTAAGGGCTACTTGATTTTTATCCAAATTAAAATATACTATTCCTAGTTTATAATAAGCTTGAGGGTAAAATTGGGAAGCTGATTTATCTAAGCTTATTTTAGTTAAAGGCGCAATAGCATCTTGAAACTTTTCTTGGCTTACATAAGTATCTGCCAATTCCATTCTTGCATCATTAATATAAGTAGAGTTTGGAAAACTAGATTCGAAATTAGTAAGCATCTTAATTTTCTCAGTCACCTTCCCTATGCCTCCTAATAGGGTCGCTTTTTGTAAAAAGGCATAGTCTGCATAAGACCAAGATAAATCTATTACACGCTGGTAAGTAGCTAAAGCATCATTCATTTTCTTTAACATCATTTGACAGTCTGCAACTCTTACAAAAGCATCTTGTTGAAAATGATCTAATGCTGTGCCTGGATTAATACTAACTATTTCTTTAAACTGTACTAATGCTTTTTGATAAGCTCCATTTTTCAAAAAACAATAGCCTAATATATACCTGGCATTAGTTGCATTTACTTCTCCATTATTTACAGGATCCAACATGTATTTCTGTAAATAGCCAATAGCGTCTGCAATGCGGCCCATCTTATAACTTATTTCACCTAACCAAAAATGAGTAGCAGATAGGAAATTGCCATTATATGGAGCGTTTCTTAGTTGATTCAATAAAGTATAGGCCTTTTCTACTTCTCCGTCATTAATATGGTTGCAGGATAGTCCATATAAAATGGCTGGATATATTTTTAATAATTCAAGTGATGGGTTCTCCATTAATTGATAAGCCTCTAATGCTTGTTTATAATTATTATTATAGGCTAATGCAGTAATCCACAAAGACTTTGATTCTGGGAAGTAAGTAGACTGAGGATAGTTCTCTATAAATTTATCTAATACATTCACCGCAAGACTATACTCTTTAAGTTCTACAAGTAGTTTTCCATAGTTAAATAATGAAATTTCTTTTTGTTCTAAATTGATACTTTTAGAAGCGCAGAGCATAAAAGCATTCTTAGCTCCATTTTTATCATTTACTTTCAAGTAAGCTGTTCCCAACAAATACATGCTATTTTGACCCAAAGAATCATCTACATTCGCTAATTTTTTAAATCCTTCAATTGATTTATCCCATTGCTGGTCTTGAAAATAACAAAAAGAAAGCTGGTATAAATCTTGGACTTCCACATTGTCTTGCGCAGCCACATATTTTGCTAAGTAAGGAACCGCTTTTTGATATTGTTTTTTCTCAAACAATAAATGACCCATTAACTGCTGCAATTGCAAGTTATAGTATTGTCCTTCTATTTGTAGCGCTTTTTCACAATTAACCATAGCAGCATCAATGTCTCCATTGAAATAGTATATCTGACTAATATAAAACGGCGTTAACCTTGCGTATGCTTCATTATTACTAGCAATTTCAAAACAAGCTAAAGCCAAAGTAAAATCCTTTCTTTGAAGTGCAATGAAGCCTGCATAATAATTGGCATCGGTATAATACTGTGATTGCTTTAACTGTCTGATACTATTTAATAAATTGGTGGCCTTATCCCAGTTACCTAATTTGAAATATAAATAGCCTTGAAGATATTTCATGGTAATAAGCTCCTCATTATTCAAATCGGCAATGCTCACTTTATCAAAAGCATTCAAGGCCTCCTGGGTATTTTGTTTTTTAACATAATAGTCCCCTAAAAAGAAGTTAATTCTAGCTTTATAAATTTTATTACTGGAAGACTTTACATAATTAATGGCTAAATTTTCAACTGCAGGCTTTTGTAATAGAAGTGATAAGTAAGTGTAATAGTAAGTAATATCTTCTTGCTTGGGTTTTAAATGATAAGCCGTTTGGATATATTGAAAAGCAGCCAGGGTATCACCTTGATGAAGTGCATGCACTCCTTTTTGGAAAACTGGGTCTAAAGGGCTTGTGTTTTGGCTATATTGTCCATAGGAAGTAAAAACAACCATCCATAACAATACCAGATTCACTATTCTATTTCTCAATGATAACATGCTGCTTGTTTATTAATTACCTAAAAATACGCTCTACTCATAAAACGAAGCTTATTTAGTGCTTATTGTGGAAAAACAGAATTCATTCGTAAATTTGTCAACAATAACAATAAAACATGTACGAATTCAACACACAGGTTAGAGTAAGGTATGCAGAAGCAGATCCCATGAATGTGGTATATTATGGCAATTATGCTCAGTATTTCGAAGTGGGCAGAGTAGAAAGCTTAAGAAATTTAGGTATAAGCTATAAAGGCATTGAGGATATGGGCATTATGCTACCTGTAGTTGAATTAAATATTAAGTATTTAAGACCTGCTAAATACGACGATTTGCTAACGATCAAATCCCAAATCAAAGAACTGCCTACAGAGCATAAAATTATATTTGATCAGGAGATTTACAATGAGGAAGGGAAACTATTAACCATTGGTAAAGTGAAACTTTATTTTATGGACAGTAAACTGGGTAAAAGGGCTAGTATGCCGGCTTCCATGCTTGAAAAACTAAGCACCTATTTTAGATAAAAACCGCTGTTTTTTAGTTTACTTTGCACCCTATAACCCTGATTCAATGAACCCTATTCAAGCTACTATTATTACCATCGGTGACGAGTTATTAATTGGGCAAGTTATTGATACAAATAGTGCATTTATTGCACAAGCCTTATTAAAAATAGGCATACCTGTAACTAGTAGAATTGCGGTGGGCGACAAGAAAGCGGATATCATAAATGCCTTAGATACAGCCTCCCAAAAAAGCAAGATTATTATATTAACTGGAGGACTAGGGCCTACAGCAGATGATATTACCAAACCCCTACTCAATGAATATTTTGGCGGCAAGATGATTGTTCATCAACCAAGCTTAGATCATATCACCTATATATTTGAGACGATCCATAAAAGGCCCATGATAGATCGAAATATAAAGCAAGCTGAGGTTCCAGACGTTTGTGAAGTGTTGTTTAATGAAAAAGGAACTGCCCCTGGAATGTTATTTAAAAAAGAAGGTATTTATTATTTTTCATTACCTGGTGTACCACACGAGATGAGATGGTTAACCGAAAATCAAGTTATTCCGGTAATACAAAAATCATTTACCACCCCTTTTATTGCGCATAAAACACTTTTAACGGCAGGCATTGGAGAATCCTTTTTGGCTGAACATATTGCCCATTTTGAAAGCGCTTTACCTGCCTATATTAAACTTGCTTACTTACCTAATATTGGCATGGTTCGTCTTAGATTAACTGGTTCTGGTCAAGATGAAAAAGCATTAGCAAAAGAAGTGAATACTCAATTTGAGTCTTTGAAAGAAGCCGTTAAAGAATATTTAGTAACAGACGCTGACGAAACCATGGAAATGGTCGTGGGTAGTTTATTAAAACAAAGGAAACAAACAGTGTCCACTGCCGAAAGTTGCACAGGTGGTTATATAGGTCATTTATTATCCAAAAATGCTGGTTCATCTCAGTTTTACACGGGAGGCATTATTAGTTATGATAATCGTATCAAAACTGAATTTTTAGACGTTCCCACTGAAATATTACAAACCGTAGGAGCTGTGAGTAAGGAAGCCGTTGAACAAATGGCCTTAGCAGTTAGGGAGAAGATGAATACCGATTATGCTATTTCGGTGAGCGGCATCATGGGGCCAAGTGGCCAAACC
>CALDSE010000004.1 GCA_937911175.1 uncultured Sediminibacterium sp. | reverse complement strand
CTTTAGACCCACATGGGGCAGTAGCCTTTGCTGCAGCTGAAATTTACTTAGCCAATTTAGAGAAAGCAAATACAAGTACAAATGCGCAATACAACACTAATAGTTATAGCGCTATAATTTTAGAAACCGCGCACCCAGTAAAGTTTCCAGAAGTTGTGGAAGAAGCCATTGGGCAAACTATTGCTATACCTGAGTCGGTTAAATTTTTATTAGACAAGAAAAAGGTTTCTACTGCTTTAGCTGCTAATTATGCAGCCTTTAAAACTTGGATGATCGCTACTTCTTAATTTTTATTACTCTAGAATTTATTTTAAAAATTCTTTTATATAATCTGACGGTTTTAAAACAGGCAACGTAGTTAATCCTTCTTTTTTCAATTGTTTGTCATTGGAAATAAAATAGTTAATATTATGATGAAGTGCAACATAATATTGCAGCGCATCTTCGATATCGTTCATTTTAGAATGTAAGGATTGAATTATATTTTCTTTTGGCATATCAATAATTTCAAAATCTTCTATAATTGCTAAAATAGTTTCTTTTGTTTTTTCTACTCCAAAAACTCTCAAAAGAAAATAACTTAAAATATGTACTATTGAACCGCTTATATATCCTCTAGCATCCCCATTACTTATGGCATCTAATATTATTTTTGTATTTGACTTCCCATCTCTGTCTAAGCAATAATCTAAAATTACATTTGCATCTATATATATCTTATTGCTCATTTTTGTATTCTTTCATTTTTTCTTCGTAATATAATTCACTTAACTTTTTATTTTCTGGAATATTCACTCTTGGTAATTTGTCCAAAATTTCAGTTAACAATCTTCTCTTTGGTCTAGTAATTATTTTAAAATAATCTTCTACCATTTCAGAAACGCTTATATTTTTTTTAGCGGCAATTTTTTTTACCTCTTTTAAAAGAGGAGCTTCAATGGTTATATTTAATCTTGCTTTCATAGTATCAGTATATAATATTTTATAAAGATACGTATTATTTAAATTTATGCGCATAACTATAATAAAGTTTTTATTTTAATTTTTTTTTAATGCCTTTCAAAACCGAAAATAAGTGGTTTATTTAATTGAAATTCAAGTATTTATACGCTATGAAGCCCTTCTATAAGCTTAGCCTATTTTCTAAGTTCTAGATGTATATAAATAGTATATTTATTCTTCAAAATGGTAAATATGAAAAGGATACTATTCTTAGCGGTAATCTTAGTTAATGGCCTACTATTGAGTAGCATATTTAGCGGAAGCGTGATGGCTCAAAAACCGGCGATGAATTCTTCAACACCGAATCGACAATCTACTTATTGCAACCCCATCAATCTTGATTATGGTTATTGCCCTATTCCCAATTTTGTACAAAACGGAAAGCACCGTGCCACGGCGGATCCTATCATAGCTGTCTATGATAATAAATATTTTTTATTCAGCACCAACCAATGGGGTTATTGGTGGAGTACCGATATGAAAGATTGGAAATTTGTTTCAAGAAAATTTTTAAGACCTTGGAACGATGTCTATGATGAATTATGTGCACCAGCAAGTTTAGTGCTTGGCGATAGTTTATTAGTGATAGGTTCTACTTATACAAAACAATTTACATTATGGTATAGCACCAACCCCACCAAGGACGACTGGCATATAGCGGTAGATAGTTTTCAAGTGGGTGCCTGGGATCCTGGTTTTTTTAAAGACGATGATAACCGCTTATATATTTATCATGGCTCAAGTAATTTTTATCCTATCTATGGACAAGAAATAGATCGTAAAACTTTTGCTCCTATTGGAGAAAGACAATCACTCATACATTTAGTAGATAGCATTCATGGTTGGGAGCGTTTTGGAGAACATCAGGACAATACCTTTTTAAAACCCTTTATGGAAGGGGCTTGGATGAATAAACAAAATGGAAAATATTATTTACAATATGGTGCCCCAGGTACTGAATTCAGTGGCTATGGAGATGGTGTGTATGTGAGTGATAAACCACTAGGGCCCTTTGTGTATCAAAAGCATAATCCTTTTTCTTATAAGCCAGGGGGCTTTGCAAGAGGTGCTGGGCATGGAGCTACATACCAGGATATTTATAATCAGTGGTGGCATATTTCAACTATTGCTATTGGCGTAAAAAATAATTTTGAAAGACGTAATGGTATTTGGCCAGCACAAATAGATGCCGATGGTATTTTATACAGCAATACTTCTTACGGAGATTATCCGCATTATATTCCTAATGCAGGAGCGAACCATGACGTATCACAATTTACAGGATGGATGTTACTTAATTATAATAAACCTGTACAAGTATCTTCTACCTTAAGTGCATTTACTGCCAACAATGCAGTGGATGAGAATTTAAAAACTTATTGGTCGGCTACTACGGGTAATGCAGGTGAATACATAATAACCGATTTAGGCAATAAATCTAGTATTGAAGCCATTCAAATAAATTATGGAGATGAGGGTGTAGAGTTAATGGGTAAGTCTTTAACTACTTATCATCAGTATCAAATTTTTGCATCAGACGATGCGAAGACTTGGAAATTAATTATTGATAAGTCTAAAAACAAAACCGATGTACCGCATGATTATGTAGTGCTACCAAAACCTATTCAGGCGCGTTATATTAAAATGGTAAATATTCACATGCCTACGGGTAAGTTTGCTATTAGTGGACTTCGTGTATTTGGAAAAGGCACTGGGGCTAATCCTGGTACGGTACAAAACTTTGTACCACTTAGAGGCGATAGTGAAAGAAGAAATGCTTGGTTAAAATGGGCTGTAAACCCTAATGCCACTGGCTATCATATTTATTTTGGGAACGACCCTAATAAATTATACAATAGTGTAATGGTCTATGGTGTGAGTGAATATTATTTGAACGCTTTAGAAAAAAATGATGCTTATTATTTTCAAATAGAAGCCTTTAATGAAAATGGAATTGGGCCAAGGTCGCCGGTAATGAAGGCCGATTAATTTTTAATATAATTATAATATAATTTAAAGTAAACCAATTAAAAAAGCCCTTCGAAATATCGAGGGGCTTTTTATTATAACCTTATAAGAAATAATTATTTCTTAATTACTAATTTATCAGTAGTTCTTCTTACTTTTTTAGCGTTCACTAAATAATCATTCGCAGCGTCACGGAAACCTAAAGTTAAAGCTACAGCGCTATGTAGGCCTAATGCTTTTAATCCTAATATTTCATCTACTGCATCTGGTGCAAAACCTTCCATAGGCGTCGCATCTATTTCTTCAGCAGCAGCAGCTACTAAACTAAAACCTAATGCAAGGTAGGCTTGCTTATCTGCCCATACTCTTGCTTGTTCAGGCGTCTTGTTTTTGAATGAACCACTAATGGCAGCAGAAAAATCTTTTAAAGTATCTACTGCAACACCTCTTTGTTCAGCAATTTCTTGCATGTACTCAGCAATTTCTTTTTCAGATATTGTATTCCAAGCTGCAAAAACAATAACCACCGATCCGTCCACCACTTGTGATTGATTATAAAATGCAGGTTGTAATTTTTTTCTTGTCTCTTCATCTTCTACTACAATAATAGAATAAGGCGTTAAACCAAAACCGCTAGGTGCTAAACGCGTTGCTTCTATAATGGTTTCTAATTTTTCAGCAGGAACTTTAGTTCCGTTCATTTTCTTAACAGCATAACGCCATTGTAATGCATCTAATAATTTCATCGTATTTATATATTTCGTTGTTTAAACATCAAAACTAGGCATTTCTTGCCTAATTTCAAATTAATTCTTTGTGAATCAATCTATTATCTAAACAGCAAATCTTCTAAAAGGTTTAAAATCAACCATATAATACTAGGTATAATTTTATTGCCTTAACTTTAAGCTATTCAAAAACCTGTATTTTTTACTTTTGAACTGAACAATGCTATATCAAAAAACCATAAGACAAATTTTAGCGGTAGTCATGCTACTGGTCTTTGCATTTAGCATTACCTCACAAAAGACCATACATGATTTAGTAGCCAAGCATAGCGATAAGGTAAAATGTGATGTACATAAAAACCTACCCATTGAACAAGTTGAAAATTCAAGCATTCATTGTTCTCATGATAATTTAGTAGCTACTTCTCCCTTTGTCGAATTTAATTTCACCATTGCATTAGAGCAACCCGTTTTAAATATTGCTACTAATACGCAGTTACTTAATTTTTATTTCTATAATAATAATTATTCTTTAGACTCTCGCGGACCCCCTGCTATTATTTGTTAGAAAACTAATTGACTTATGTTTAAGTTAATTACTTATGCATCAAACTATTTTAGAATAGTAGATGTAAGTTCTCTTTGAATAACAAATAATCATCATCATGAAAAGATATTTATATACTGTACTCTTAATGAGTATAGGATTGGTTTTTACAAGCGCTACAATGGCGCAACAATTTACTTTAACAGGAAAAGTCTTTGATAAAGCCACCGGTAAAATTTTACCAGGTGCAAGCGTTTATCTTCCAGAAATAAAAAAAGGGGCCATCGCCAATAAAGAGGGT
>CALDSE010000003.1 GCA_937911175.1 uncultured Sediminibacterium sp. | reverse complement strand
CTGTGATATTTATGGATGAGCGTAGCTCTGAATTAACTAAGTATGCAGCTAATTCATTCTTAGCTACTAAAATATCTTTCATGAACGAGGTGGCTCAATTATGTGAGCGTATGGGCGCCGATGTGGACATGGTAAGAAGAGGGATTGGTTCGGACGATAGAATTGGAAAGCGTTTTTTATTCCCAGGTATTGGTTATGGCGGATCATGCTTTCCTAAAGATGTACAAGCTTTAATAATGTCTTCTGATGAAGTAAAATATGACTTTGAAATTTTAAAGGCGGTGGAAAAAGTAAACGCAAATCAAAAATTACATTTAGTTGAAAAAATAAAGGCGCATTTTAAAGGAGATTTAAAAGGCAAGCATATAGCCCTTTGGGGTTTGGCCTTCAAACCGAATACCGACGATATTAGAGAAGCACCTGCTTTAAGTATTATTGACGCTTTAACTACAATGGGTGCTACTATTACAGCCTATGACCCTGAGGCCATGCCCAATGTAAAAGCACAAATAGGAGATAAAATAAAATATGCAGGTAGCCAATACGAGGCTTTAACTGGTGCCGATTTTTTAATCATTGCCACAGAGTGGAGTGAGTTTAGAACCCCCGATTTTGAAAGAATAGAAAAAGAAATTAAAAACAAAATCATATTCGATGGCCGTAATCTTTTTGAAGTTTCAAAAATGAAAGAATTAGGGTATCATTATGAAAGCATTGGAAGGGCTTCAGCCACAAAATAAATACTATGAGTCAAAAAAGAATTTTAATAACAGGGGCTGCAGGTTTTTTAGGATCGCATTTAAGTGATCGCTTTATTAAAGAAGGCTACTATGTTATGGCCATGGATAATTTAATTACAGGCGACCTTCAAAACATCGCGCACTTAAGATCAAATCCAAATTTTCAATTCATACATCATGACGTTACTACCTTTATTGAGATAGAAGGTAAATTGGATTATATTTTACATTTCGCTTCTCCAGCAAGCCCTATCGATTATTTAAAAATTCCTATTCAAACTTTGAAAGTTGGTGCGATGGGTACGCATAATTTATTAGGCTTGGCCAAAGCAAAGGGTGCAAGAATATTGGTGGCAAGTACTAGTGAAGTATATGGTGACCCATTAGTGCATCCTCAAACAGAGGAATATTGGGGTAATGTAAACCCAGTAGGCCCAAGAGGTGTATATGATGAAGCGAAGCGTTATATGGAAAGCATTACTATGGCTTATCATACTTTTCATCATGTGGAAACAAGAATTATTAGAATATTCAATACTTATGGTCCTAGAATGCGATTGAATGATGGCCGTGCACTACCAGCCTTTATTGGTCAAGCATTAAGAGGAGAGGATATGACTGTGTTTGGTGATGGTTCACAAACAAGAAGCTTCTGCTATGTTGATGATTTAGTAGATGGCATATACAAATTATTATTAAGTGACTATTCAAGTCCTGTAAATATTGGTAACCCCAATGAAATTAGTTTAAAAGATTTTGCGGAAGAAGTTTTGAAACTAACAGGGTCTTCGGTTAAAATTGTGTACAAGGATTTACCAGTGGACGATCCTAAACAAAGACAGCCCGATATTACAAAAGCAAAAAAATTATTAGGTTGGGAGCCAAAAGTAGATCGTGCAGAGGGTTTGAAAAAAACTTACGATTATTTTAAATCCTTACCACCTTCTGAGTGGACAAAATTACCTAAGGAGTTTATTTCTAAATAAAGTACATGCGAAAAATTTTAGTTACTGGCGCAAATGGTCAGTTGGGTTGGGAATTAGGTCAGTTGGCAGGAAGCTACCCGCAATATGAATTTATTTTTACCGACAGAACGGTGATTGATTTATCAAAACCAGATACACTTGCAGCAATTATAAATGAGATGGCACCCGATGCTATTATTAATACAGCAGCTTATACGGCAGTAGATAAAGCAGAATCGGAAAAAGAATTAGCACAAGCGGTAAATGTAAAATCGGTAGAACAAATGGCAGCCATTGCGCATCAAAGAAAAATTCCTTTCATTACCTTTTCAACCGACTATGTATTTACAGGAAACGCTACCACACCTTATACGACAGAAACTGCATTAGCCCCTTTAAATTTTTATGGTTCTACCAAGGCTGACGGAGAGCGTTTAGCCATTGCCGCGAATCCTAATACTATTATTATTAGAACCTCTTGGGTATTTAGTACACATGGAAATAATTTTGTAAAGTCTATGATACGCTTTATGAAAGAAAGAGATGTATTAAATATAGTATCAGATCAGAAAGGGCGACCTACTTATGCCAAAGATTTAGCAGACGCTACCATGAAAATGATAGTTGCACTGGATAATGGAAAAGAAATAAAAGGAATATATCATTATGCCAATAAAGGAGAAACGACTTGGTATGAGTATTGTAAAAAAATACAATCTATTGTAGGATTAACTTGTCAAGTGAATGCGATACTTACTGTTGATTTTCCCACACCTGCTAAAAGACCAGGCTATTCAGTACTAGATACAGATAAAATAGAAAAGGAATTATCGATTACTATTCCTCATTGGGAAACTTCTTTATTAGAATGTATTAATAAATTGAGCTAAGCTGCTATGAATAAAGAAGCCCTATTAAATGAATTAGCTAACACTACCTATGTGATGATTAAGCCTTCACCACTTCATGGTATTGGCGTATTTGCTATTAGAGATATTCCTAAAGGCACAAGCAATATTTTTTCAAAAGGGGTAGGAGATTGGATTAAAGTAAGCAAAGAAGAAGTAGATGCCTTGCCTCAACATTCTAAAGACTTAATTGAGAATCATTGTTTATTTGATGAGGATTTTTATTTTATACCCGATTATGGATTTAAACTAGTGGACCTAGTTATTTATTTAAACCATTCAGAAACGCCCAATGTGA
>CALDSE010000002.1 GCA_937911175.1 uncultured Sediminibacterium sp. | reverse complement strand
GCGAGTGCACTAGCCGTGTCTCCACCTGCAGTAGAATATGCAAAAGGAAAATTACTGGCACCAAAAACCACCACAGGGCCAATAGGATGCATCATTTTACGAATGTCTGGCTTAGGAGGTGTTTTAGTAGGAATAGCTGTATCAATACTTGCCTCCACATAATTACCTTCTTTTAACATAGTTGCAAACATGCGTAATTGAAAACAAGTTCTACCTCTTTCACCTGTTAAACGAGGCAGGGGCAAATTGGTTTCTTTATTCGCTTGTTCTAATAAAGCGTCGCCTAAGGCTTCTATATTAGTAGCAATAGTTTCTAAAAAATTAGCTCTTTGTAAAGGTGTGGTAAAAGCATACTGCTCGAATGCGGTGCCTGCCTTTTTGGTTATTTCAGCAATAATACTCATTGGACTTTTTGTATAATTTATAAACTATGAAACTCAGGAAGTGTAGGTCGGTTTTTTAAACCTGTATCAATAATAGATTCAATTCTTTTTCTTTCCTCCCCTTCTAAAATTAATCTTGGCTTTCTTACGGTTTCAGAACCAATGCCTGCCTTGGCTTCTGCAAACTTGATGTATTGAACTAGTTTAGGATGAATATCTAATTCTAATAAAGGCATAAACCATCTGTATATTTCTGTGGCTTCTGCAATCTTACCTGCTTTAGCTAATTTATATACAGCAACTGTTTCTGCTGGGAAGGCACATACAAGACCTGCTACCCAACCATCGGCGCCTACTAATATTTCCTCTAATGCAAGTGTATCCACTCCACATAAAATACTAAATCTGTCTCCGAACTTATTACGCATTCTAGTGACATTGGTAACATCGCGTGTCGATTCCTTCACTGCTTGTATATTGGGAACGCTCGCTAATTCCGAAAACATATCAATGGTTACTTCTATTTTATAATCTACAGGATTATTGTAAATCATAATAGGAAGTTTTGTACTGGCTGCGATATCTTTAAAATACTGCACTGTTTCACGGTGATCCGATTTATAACGCATAGGAGGAAGTAACATTAAACCCTTGGCACCCCAGTTCTCTGCATCCTTGGCGCATTGTATAGCCAAAGAAGTGCTGCCTTCTGCTATATTAATAACCACCGGAATTTTTCCGTTAACTATTTTAACTGTTTCTTTAACAAGTATTTCTTTTTCTGCATTAGTAAGTACACTCGACTCACCTAATGTACCTCCTAATATAATACCATTCACACCAGCAGCTATTTGCGCTTCAATGTTTTTGGTAAATAAGGCTAAATCTAATGTGTCGTTACTAGTGAACTTGGTAGTTACTGCGGGGAATACCCCTTTCCAATCTATTGCCATAAAATAATTTTTAGTGATGAATGCGTATTCAATTTAAGAAATATTATCTATATATGTATCAAAAGTAAAAGCGAATTAATAGCTGTAAATAGTATTAGTTTGTAATTCGAATTAATCAATTAATTCCCCCTCTAAATCGTAGTCATAGGCCTTGGTTATTTTAACCATCACAAAATCGCCTGGCTTCAAGCGCTTTGTTGTATTAATAACCACTTCGTTGTCTACTTCTACACTATCAAATTCTGTGCGGCCTAAATACCTGCCTGCCTCTTTTTTATCTACTAGTACCTTTAATACCAAACCTTCTTTTGCCTGGTTTCTAGCTAAACTAATTTCTTGTTGTACTTCCATAATTTCTTCGGCGCGTCTTTGCTTTTCTGCGGCAGGCACATCGTCTACTAAATCATGCGCGGAAGTATTTTCTTCATGGCTATAAGTGAATATACCCACTCTATCAAACTGATGCTCTATTAAAAAGCCTTTTAATTCTTCGATGTCTTCTAAAGTCTCTCCAGGGAAACCTGCAATTAATGTAGTACGAATAGCAATACCTGGA
>CALDSE010000001.1 GCA_937911175.1 uncultured Sediminibacterium sp. | reverse complement strand
CTATAAACCAGATACCATAAAAATATTTTATGCCCTGAAGGGGCTATAGCCATATAGCACAGGGTAAAGCCCTGTGGTAAGATGAAATAAAATAATTAAGCCCTGAAGGGGTGTTAGCTATTCTGCGGATTTCGCCCTTACAGGATTTTTATAATAATCTTTAAATCCACCACAAAAACCAAACCTCATGAAACACCTACTTTTAATACTATGTATTATTATAAGCAACAAAATAAACGCCCAAGAGAGCTATTTGTTTAACAAAACCTATAAACCAGATACCATTAATTTATTATCTCCAGCTTGCCTACCAGTTTATGGCGGTTACTTATTTACGGGGTCTTTTACCTCTTATATAACAGAAAAACGAGGCTTTTATGTCCGAAAAACCGATTTTCAGGGCGAAACACTTTGGTTTAAAAGTTACGAATACGGCAACCACGGTATTTTTGCCATAGGTGGCGGTATATTAATAGAGGGGCATATACAAACTACTTATTTGTTAGCAGGTTCTTTGTACTACGAAGGCAGCGAAAATAAAGATATTGTATTAATACATTTTTTGCAAGATGGCACGCCTTTATGGACAAATTATATTGAACAACCCGATAGCGTAGAAGGCGTTTACCACATTAGCCCTACCACAGATGGCGGTTATATTATGTGCGGATTAAAACGCGGTTTTACTAGTAATGGTCGCTTTTATGTTTTAAAGGTAGATGAATTGGGTAATATGGAGTGGGATAAGGTGTATTACCCCGATGCACACGGTGCTGCTTTTAATGTAAGAGAACGAGAGAACGACTATTTAGTAAGTGGTGGTTTTTTCTTTCAGGAGACAAATTACGATGCCGTAGTGCTGTCTATTAACAAAGCCGATGGTAGCGAAAATTGGATGCAGCAATTTGGAAACGACGAAGCAGATACTGCCTGTACGATTAAAATAGATGCTAATAACAATATTTTTGCCCTATATGCTATTAGGGATGTTTACAGTAACAAATATCCCGTTATAGCTAAATTAGATATGAATGGCAATACCATTTTAAGCAAAACCTACAATAACGAAGTTGTTGCTCCAGAAGAAGCACCCCTCCTTTTAAAACCCGATGGCGGCGTAATTGGTTTATTTGGCATAGAAAACGAATTTGGAAAATACTATCCCTCAATTTGGTCATTTGATGCACAAGGCGATACCCTTTGGACCCGTACCGTTCCCGATTTAAACCCCAACCAAAACTGGTACTTAAAAGACATCGCAGCTACCCCCGATGGTGGTTATATATTATCTGGTTTTAACTACAGCACCCAAAGCAGTTGGATCGTTAAAACAGATAGTTTGGGCTATACCTGTAATTATTTGGGTTGCGAAGAAACCATTAGCAGCAGCACAACAACAACATTAGCCCCTACAAACTTTAGCACCCTACACCCCAAGCCCAACCCAAGCACTGGTCAGTTAAATATACACAATCCAAGTACCAAAACCCATTTATGGCAACTGTATAACGCACAAGGTCAAGCCTGTTGGCAGCAAACTTTAGCCCCCCAAAGCTCCCAAACCATCAACCTACACCACCTACCAAAAGGCATTTACTTTTGGCGTTTGGGTAAGTATAGTGGTAAACTGTTGCTTAATTCGCCTATAAACTAAACTTATTTTTGGCTGTAAGCATTATGATAAATAAAATCGGCTGTTTTCTTTTTTTATCGCCCTTTTAAAAATTGCGGTATAAATAGCAAAAAATAAGGAACAAAAACCAAACCCCATGAAACACCTACTTTTAATACTATGTATTATTATAAGCAACAAAATAAACGCCCAAGATAGCTATTTGTTTAATAAAACCTATAAACCAGATACCATAAAAATATTTTATGCCCTGAAGGGGCTATAGCCATATAGCACAGGGTAAAGCCCTGTGG